>JBDSME010000344.1:0-3856 GCA_039916065.1 Polyangia bacterium | reverse complement strand
GCTTCGACAACCCCGACAGCAAGCTCCGCCCCGGCATGACCGCCACCGTGCGGATAATTGCCGTCCGCAAGGATCAGGTGCTGCGCGTACCGAACGCCGCCCTTCGCTTCAAGCCGCCGGCCGACCTGGTGGCGGGCACGCCGGGACGGGACGTGGCCACGGGGGCAGGGGCGGCGCCAGCAAGGCCAGGGGCGGCGCCAGCAGGGCAAATGACGGGCGGGGACGCCGGCCAGCGCGGCGCCGGCGGGCGCGGTGATCGCAGCATGGCCTCCGCTGCTCCAGGCGCCCCCTCGGCGCGCAGCCCCGGCAACGGCGCTGGCGGTGCCGGTGGGCGCAGCCGCGGTCGCCTGTTCCGTCCCGCGGGTGACAAGGTGATGACGGTGACCTTCAAGGCGGGGATCTCGGACGACGAGTTCACCGAGATCGCGGGCGGCGAGCTGAAAGAGGGCGACGAGGTCGTCGTCGACATCGGCGGCGGGTCGGGCCGCGCCAGCGGCGCGAGTTCACCGTCTGGATCACCGGCCGGCGGAGCTCGGCGCGCCCCGCGGGTGTTTTGAGGATCGCGCCGCCATGTCCCTGATCGAGGTCCAGGACGTCACCCGGACTTACAACCTGGGAGACGTGGTGGTGCATGCCCTGCGCGGCGTCAGCCTGACCATCGCGCAGGGGGAGTTCGTGGCGGTGATGGGGCCCTCTGGCTCGGGAAAATCCACCCTGATGAACATCATAGGGTGCCTGGACCGCCCCACCACCGGCCACTACGTCATCGACGACGTGGACGCCGGTTTGCTGTCGCGCGACGAGCGTGCCGACCTGCGCCGGCGCAAGATCGGGTTCGTGTTCCAGGGATTCAACCTGCTTGCCCGCACCCCCGCCATCGAGAACGTGGAGCTCCCGCTGTCCTACGCGGGCATCAAGCGCGCCGAACGGGTGCGCCGTTCAGCGGAGGCACTGGCAACCGTGGGGCTCGCCGACCGGCAGCACCACCTGCCGTCGCAGCTCTCGGGCGGGCAACAGCAGCGCGTCGCCATCGCACGCGCCCTGGTGACGGGGGCGCCGCTCCTGTTGGCCGACGAGCCCACGGGCAATCTCGACTCCCGCACCAGCGATGAAGTGATGGGGTTGCTGGTGAAACTGAACGAAGAGCGGGGCGTCACCGTGGTGATGGTCACCCACGAGCCCGACGTGGCCGCCTACGCCGCGCGGGCCGTGGTGTTCCGCGACGGCTTGATCTCCGGCGATACGCCCAACATCCAGCGCCGGAGGCCCGGATGAATGTTTTTGCCCTGCTGCGACTTGCCTTGCGCGGCTTCGTCCGGCACCGCATGCGCGCGCTGCTCACCACCCTCGGCATCATCATCGGCGTGGGAGCCTTCATAACCATGGTGGCCATCGGCCGCGGCGCCAACGCGCGCGTGTCCGAGCAGATCGCCTCCATGGGCGCCAACATGCTGGTGGTGCAGGGCGGATCGACCCAGCAGGCGGGGGCGCGGGGAGGGGCCGGCACCTCCGCGCCGCTCACCGACGACGACGTGGCCGCGATCGGGCGAACCGCTTCGTACGTGCGGTGGGTGGCGCCCCTGGTGCAGACCTCGGGCCAGGTGGTGTTCGGCGGCGCCAACTGGTCCACCAGCATCACCGGGACCACCGCCTCGTATCTGGACGTCCGCAGCTGGCCCCTGCAGTCCGGCAGCGTCTTCACCAACCAGGACGTCTCGACGGGGGCCAAGGTCTGCATCCTCGGGCGCACCGTGGTCGAACAGCTTTTCGGCGGCGACGATCCCCTGGGCCAGTACGTCCGCCTGCGGACGCTGTCCTGCCAGGTGGTGGGGGTGCTGGCGGCCAAGGGCCAGAGCCAGATGGGACAGGATCAGGACGACGTGGTGCTCATGCCGTACACCACCGTACGGCGGAAGCTCTTCAATTCATCGGCGACGGCCGGCAACGCCGTCAGTCGGATTCTCCTGTCCGCCACGGGACCGACCACCACCAAGGCAGCGCTGGCGGAGGTTCAGGCGCTGCTGCGGCAGCGTCACCGCACCAACGAAGGCGATCCTGACGATCCCACCATCCGCGACCTCACCGAGTACGGGCAGATGGCCGAGGAGACGACCAAGACCATCACCACCTTGCTGGCCAGCATCGCCGCGGTGTCGCTGGTGGTGGGCGGCATCGGCATCATGAACATCATGTTGGTGTCGGTCACCGAGCGGACCCGCGAGATTGGCATCCGCATGGCCGTGGGAGCCAAGGGTGCCGACATCCTGTGGCAGTTCCTGGTGGAGGCGCTGGTGTTGACCATCGTGGGTGGGGTGATGGGGATGGCGCTCGGCACCGCCGCCGCGCGTTTGCTCGCCTCCGCCATGAGCTGGCCCGCACTGCTCGGGTGGCAGAGCTACGCCTTGGGCTTCGGCTTCTCGGCCGCCGTGGGCGTGGTCTTCGGCTTCTATCCCGCCTGGCGCGCCTCGCGGATGGATCCCATCGAAGCGTTGCGGTTCGAATAGTCGGGCCGCGGTGCCGTCAGCGCGAGGATGATCGTGCAGCCGCAGGTGGTCGTCCGAACATCCAGGGGAGCAGATCCGGCTCGGCGTAAGCGGGGCGCCACGAGAAATGGCCGTAGTGGGCGGAGGCCGGGTATTCGGTGTAGCGAGGAGTTCCCCCCGCGGCCCGCAAGGCGGCGATCATCTCACGACTGCGGTTGACAGGGACCGCCTCATCATCGGCGGCGTGAAATGCCCAGATGGGGAGGCGCACACGGATCAGCGGGGCAATGGTCAGCTCGTCGTATCCCCCGCAGACGATCACCGCCGCCTTCCACAGGTCGGGGTGGCGAACCGCCGCGTCCCAGGTGCCGTAACCACCCATCGACATCCCCGTCACATACAGGCGGTGCGGATCGATGCCCGGGTACTGCGCGCGCAAGCTGTTCACCAGCGCGATCGCGGCCGCAAGGGGCCAGGTCTCCTTGCTGGGCTGCTTGCTCTTCCCGGTGGGCGCTCCCCAAGGCATGTCCACCCACTGCTGATCGGGCGGACACTGCGGCGCCACCATGAACACCGGCCACTGCGCCTGGTTCTCCGCCTTCACAAACACCAACGAAGCATCCTGATCGGTGATCTGCCCCCGGTTGTCCGTCCCTCGCCCCCCCGCCCCATGAAGAAACAACACCAGCGGATGCCTCGCCGGCGCCATCACCCCCGCCTGCTTGCCCCCGCTCCCCGCGCCACCGCGCGGAATGAACAGCCGGTAAGGCAGTTGATGCCCCTGCCCGTCGTCATAAACGCGCTCGACGAAGTCATCGACCGTCACGACACCACCCATCCGTTTCGCGTGGCCCTCGCCCGCCGCGACGCTAGCTTCCAGCAACCCCGAAAGGCAGCCAACCACCAGCAGAACTCCCGTGACACCGGCGCCATACACCTAGCCCAATGGTCCGTCTTCCCCCCCCTTCCGTCAACGCACCCCGTAACGGTGCTCGCCACAGTGCGAGGCGCGGAACCCTTTCAGGGCCCCTTTCAGGGTTCCCAGCTCTGTAACTACAGCGCTACTCGTCCCGCCCACCCGAACGGAGCCAGGCTTAGCCTGGCGTAGAGAGCGCCGGAGGCGCGGAACCCTCCCAGCTCTGTAACTACAGCGCCACTCGTCCCGCCCACCCGAACGGAGCCAGGCTTAGCCTGGCATAGAGAGCGCCGGAGGCGCGGAACCCTCCCAGGGTTCCGACTAATAAGGAGTGGGCGCAGAAAGAATCGAACTTTCAACAAACGGATTAAGAGTCCGCTGCTCTACCAGTTGAGCTATGCGCCCGGTACGGCTTGTCTTGTATCTTCTGTTTTCGTCTTCGTCTTGTCTTGTTTTG
>JBDSME010000343.1:0-2936 GCA_039916065.1 Polyangia bacterium | reverse complement strand
CCACGAACACCGCATCGTCCAGCTGCTCGGGCGCGATCATCCCGGCCGCGCACAGCATCCCCACCGCGATGGGCACGTCGAAGGCCGCCCCGTCCTTGCGCAGGTCGGCGGGGGCGAGGTTGACCGTGATACGCCGGGAGGGGAGCTTGAAGCCGCTGTTCTCCAGCGCGCCACGAATGCGCAGCCGCCCTTCCTTCACCCCGGCATCTGGCAAACCCACGATGTGGCAGCCAGGGAGCCCAACCGCGAAATCCACCTCCACATCGATGGGAGCGGCCTGAATCCCCAGGACGGTGGCCGAGGCGACGCGTGCGAGCATGGGCAGCTCCGCAGCGAGACGCGTGCCACGCCTTTTTGCGTGTGACGCGCCGACCTGGGGGGGCTGCCCCGTCCGGCCGGCGGACGAGGCTGTCGGTGGCCGCCGAACGTGACCGGGCGCCGGACCCGCGCCGGTCTAACGCCTTAGCGGTCGCGCCGCAGGCGCGAGGTGGTGGGGGTGGGTGGTCCGTCCGCGTATTGCAGACCGGCCGCGTGAAACTCGGACGGGCTGTCAGAACAGCAGGCGTAGGCCCAGGCGGCCGTGGATGGGACTCTGGTACACGGTGGGCTGACCGAAGTTGGGGTTCTTGGTGATGGGGGCACCAAAAACGTTCTTGGCGAAGCGCAGGTCGTTCACGTTGCCGTTCTCGATGGGCGACACCACGTCGAAGGTATAGTTGTCATCCATCTGTAGCGCCGTGCGCTGGTTCAGGACGTTGTAGATGTCCAGGAAAGCCTCCAGCGCCGTGGTTTTCGACAGCGGCCGCCGGTAGGCCAGCTTCACGTCCGCCTGGGTGATGGTGGGGGTACGCCCCGCCGAACCGCGGGGCAGGATGAACACCAGTGGCTGCGACGGAACGAGCCCGCCAATATAGTTGCGCGGCACGCCCGAGTAGGCGGAGAAGCTGAGACCGCCCACGATGGAGCCGTTCCCCACCGGCACTTCGTAGAACCCGTCCACCCGCCCCGAATGCGGTCGATCGTTGGCCAGCGGGCCGCGCTTGTTGATGACCAGTTCGGGATAATCGTAGGCGTTGCCGCCGTTGGGAGCGAAGTAGCTGTTATCGGAGTCGTACAGGCCGTTGTAGTTTCCGATCAGGCGCGAATAGGTGTAGGACGCGCTGAACATCCACCTTCGCGCGAACCGCTTGGTCGCGGACAGGGTCACGGCGTCGTAGGTCCGCTCGGGCTTTGGTTCGGCACCGAGGCCGGTGAGGTTGGCCAGCTTCGACTGCAACTGACCAAGATCCGCCTGCAATTTTTGGTGGGCGTCGCTGCCAGCCGGCGCGGCGTCCACCGCCTTTTGCTTCGCGGAGATATCGTTCTTCAAACCATCCAGCACATCATTCGGTACGTGGCCTGGGTTGGCCAGGACGCTATCTCCGGTCACAGTACCGTCTTCGATTACCCCACCCAGCCAGCGGTGGGTGTAGTCCAGGCCCACCACCAGGTCGTCGGTCAACGCATGCCGAAAACCCGCGACGATCTCGTCGTGGTATTGCCCCTTGATGTTGGGCTGGACCGGGTAATTCGCCCCGGCGTTCGCGGCGAAGCCATTCAGATCGCCTGGGGGGGCGCCTGGGGGGGCGGGGGGGGTGCAGTTCTTCCAGTCACCGCCGGTACCGGTCCAGCTCAGGGGAGGCACCTTGCAGTTCGCGGGGTCGTAATTGGTGATGGCGATGCCTTCACCGCCGAAGTAACGGGCAGCCAGGTTCATGGGGATGGTCTCGAAGAACCTCCCATAGTGCGTGTAGATCTTCGAACGTCCCTCATTGCTGGGGTCGTAGATCACGCCGGCGCGGGGTCCGATGTTGTAGATGTTCAGGAACTCGTCGCCTCGAAAATCGTAGAGCCGCTGGTTTTCGAAGCGAATGCCGAAATCAACCGTGAAATTGGATACCGGTCTCACGGTGTCCTGAATGAAGATGGCGCTGTTGACGCCCTTGACGTTCGCCACCAGCTGGTCCTGGTAGTAGGGCGCTTTGGTGAGGGGGGTTACGTTGCCGTTGAACTGGTAGGGGTAGGTGCCCTTGGGTAGGCTGAAGAAGTTCCACACGTCCGTCTCGCCTGGCATGTGAATGTTGAGCGCCCGACTCCCCGGAGGTCCCGAGTAGTAGCGGGTCTGGTCAAACGTGTTGAGCTCGCTGTGCAGGCCCGCCTTTAGCTCGTTGCGGTTGAGCAGGAAGCTGACCTTGCCGTCCCAGGAATAGCGATTGCCAACGAATTCCTTCACCAGGCCGTAACCGCCGTTGTGATAATTATCGACGGGACAGGGATCGAATTTCTGCTGGGCGCCGTTCTGATCCGTGTAGGGCTGCAGCTCGCAGCCGGCGATCCCTTCCAGGCTGTACAAGCTGGCGCCGTGCCACTCCATCTGATTGGTGGCGTTGAGTTCGCTGTAGGGGCTCTTGTCACTGAAGTCTTCCCTGTGCCATCCGCCGCTGACATCAAAACGCAGCCGGCGGTCCAGGAACTGCCCGACCCAGGTCGCGTTCAGGTCGGTGTTGGTCTTGTGCAGGGACTGGTCGGCCCAGCGGGGGTCGTTGACCGCCTCCCCACCCAGCGTGATGGTGCGGACATGCCGCGACGCCGTGGGGGTGACGAACGCGCCCAACGTCAGCGTGTGGTTCGGGGCGATCAGCCAGTCGATTTTGCCGCCTGCCTGGTAGCTCTGCCGCAGCTCGCGGGTGCGGGTGCGCAGCAGGAAGGTCGTGATGGGCTTCTCGTTGGCGTCCAGGTCAGCGACCCCGTCGTGGTCGGCGTCCGAAAACGCGGTCACGTCGCGGAAGAAGTGCTGCTTCTCGAAGCGCGGCGCAAACCCCACCCAGAAGAACAGCTTGTTCTTGATGATGGGACCACCCAGCTCGAAGCCGATGTTGGTGTCGTAGTCCGGCTTG
>JBDSME010000342.1:0-4065 GCA_039916065.1 Polyangia bacterium | reverse complement strand
CGTCCGGTTGGGGGACGGAGGAGGCTGCTCCTCGCCGTCCGCGGCGAGGATGCCAAGCCGACTACGAGCGACGATGGCCCGTCCGCGGGCCATTTCAGGAGCGGTCCCCCAACCGGGCGCGGCCACCCCCCGAGAGCCGGCGACCAGGTTTTGTCCAAAAGAAAGATCGGCAGAGATGCACGACGAAGTACGTGCGCGCAAAAAAAAACGCCGCCGCTTCTTTCGAGGCGACAGCGTCTTTTCTTGTTTGATCGGGGCCGTGGGCCCCGGGTCGGGGCTATTGTTCTTTCTTGACGACCCAGACCTTGATGCTGGCGGTGACGCCGCGGCCCAGTTTTACGGGGACCTCGGCGAGCCCCAGGGTCTTCAGGGGTTCCGGCAGCACCAGCGACTTGGTGTCGACCGTGGTGATGCCCTTTTCGAGCAAGGCGTCCACGATGTCGCGGGCGGTGACCGAGCCGTACAGCTTGTCCTCTTCACCGACGGATACCGGGATCGACACGCTGACCTGATTCAGCCGATCCGCCGCCGCCTGCGACTCCTTGTTCAGCTTGGCGTTGCGCGCCGCGATGACCCGCTTCTCGTGGGCCACCCGGGCCACGTCCGCCTCGGTGGCCGGCACGGCCAGCCCTTGCGGAATCAGGTAATTGCGGCCGAATCCCGGCTTGACGCTGACCACCTCCCCGGACTTGCCGAGGTTGTCCATGTCCTCACGCAGAATGACTTGCATGACTTACGCTCCCGTCACGGCGAAGGGCATCAGCGCGATCATGCGGGCACGCCGCACGGCCACGGCGATCTCCCGCTGGTGCTTGGCGCAGTTGCCAGAGATCCGGCGGGGCACCAGCTTGCCCCGGTCGGTGATGAAGTATTTCAGCAGCGCCTGATCCTTGTAGTCGATCGTCAACGCCTCGTCGCCGCAGAACTTGCACTGCTTGCGGCGGCCCACGCTGCGCTTCTTGTCGCCGCGGTCATCGCTACCCGCCGCTCCAGTCCTTGACGTCTTCTCATCTCGTTCCATAGACATGATTCATTGCTCCTTAAATCTACATCGGGCCGTCGTCGTCGGAACCGAACACGGCCTCTTCGAAGTCGAAGGCACCGTCCTCGTCGTCGCCGAACACGGCGCGCAGATTTGCCTGACCGGTGGCGATCTCCTCTTCATCGGGCCGCGGCGTGGCGGCCTTGGCGAACGTCTCGTCGGTGACCTCGGAGGTCCGGGTGGCCGGATCGACGTTCTCGGCAATCTTCACCGAGTAGGCACGGATGACCGAATCGGTGAGGCGCAGGTTGCGCTCCACTTCCTCGACCAGACCGGCGGTGCCCAGGTACGAGAAGAAGAGGTACATCCCCTTCATCTGCTTTTGCACCTCGTACGCTAGGCGGCGCTTGCCCCAGTTGTCCACCTTCAACAGCGTTCCACCGCCGTTCTCGATTACCCCGCGCACTTTGGTATTCACCAGGCCCACCGCCTCATGGGTGATGTCCGGTCGCAGGATGTAGATGGTCTCGTACTCTCGTTTGCGTCCGGGTATGTCCCGGCTCGATCCGTGTCTCACTTGTGCCATGTCATCTCCCCTTGGACGTAAGGCCCACGATCACCGTCGTGGGCAAGGAGAAGGGCGGCACCCGACCATCGGGTGTCGTCCCTCATTTCATTGTCTCGCTGTTGGTCTCGCTGTTGGTCTCGCTGTTGTCATTTGGGCTCCGCCGTGGCGGCGCCCGCCTTCCCGTTGAATCGATTCATCGCCACGGGCAATCCCGCGGTGACGATGGTTTCCATGGCCTCGGCGGCCCGGCTACACAGGTCGGGCAGCTCTTTGCGCTCCGCCCCCTTGAACTCCGAGAGCACATAGTCCGCGGCGCCATGCTCGGGCGACGTCGGCCGGCTGATCCCGAAGCGCACCCGGGCGAAGTCCGAGGTTCCCCACTCGGCGATGATTGAGCGCAGGCCGTTGTGCCCGCCGTGACCACCGCCCGGCATCAGCTTGAGCCGCCCGAACGGAAGATCGAGCTCGTCGTGCACCACCACAGTGCGCGCTGAATCGATCTTCCAGAATTGCGCCACGCGCAACACGGCCTGGCCACTTGTGTTCATGAATTCCATGGGTTTGCAGAGAAGAACGCGCTCGGTCCCGATTTGCGCCTCGCCGACCTCGGCCCCCAGCTTCGTCCGCAAGGACGGGGCCCGGTTGCGCTCCACCAGCTGATCGATGACTTGGAAGCCGACGTTGTGTCGCGTCGCCGCGTACTTGGGTCCGGGATTTCCCAGCCCTACGAGCAACCACACGCCTGTTTCCTTCTATCCTCGACGCAGCTGGAAGACGAAGGTCGCTACTTCTTCTTCTCCTCTTTCTTGGCGGGGGCGGCCTTGTCGCCCGCCTTGGCGGCACCGGCTCCCGCCGCTGCCTTGTCGCCACCGGCCGCACCGGCCGCCGCGTCAGCCGCCGGCACCGCACCCTCGACCGGTGCTGCCTCGGCCTCGACCTTCTCTGCCTTGGGAGCCACCACGGAAGCCACGGCTTCCTTGGCGTCGATCAAGGCACGCACGCCGTCACCCAGCTTCAAGTCGCTGACGTGAACGGCTTCACCAATCTTCAGCCCGCTGACGTCCACCTGGATGCGGGTGGGGATGGCGGCCGGCTTTGCGGCCAGCGACAGCACGTGCATGCTCTGGTGAAGCTGCCCGCCGTCGATCACGCCCAGCGGTTTGCCGGTCAAGGACAGAGGGACGGTGACTTGCACCTCCTGATCCAGGTCCACCCGTAGAAAGTCCACGTGCTGCAGGGTTTGCGACAGCGGATCGATCTGCGCGTCCCTGATCATGGCGGTGATCTCTTCGCCGCCGCTGGTGGCGCCGGGTTGATTCAACGTCAGGGTGAACACAGTGTTGCGGCGTCGCTCCTTGTCCAGCGACTTCAGCAACAGGCGGGAGTCGAACGAAACCGGTACGGGCGCGGACTGACGTCCGTAGAGCACGCCGGGTACCTTACCGGCCGCGCGCACCCGATGGGCGCCGCCCTTGCCTGAGCTCTCCCTGACCTCGACGCTGACTTTCGCGAAATCCATGATGACCGTCCTTTGGCGTTTCTTGAGTGCTGATTGCTGCTGCTGTGCTGGTTCAGATGAACAACGAACTGATGGAATCCCCGTGATGGATGCGCTTCACCGCTTCGCCGAGCAGCCGCGCCACCGAGAGGATGCGAATCTTGGAACAGGCACGGACATCGGGCCGGGGCGGCACCGTGTCGGTGATGATCAACTCTTGGAGGGGCGACGCCATGATGCGGTCGATGGCGGGGTTGGAGAGCACGCCGTGGCTCGCGCAGGCGAACACCGCCCGCGCCCCCTGATCGATCACCGCCTGGGCGGCAGCGCACAGGGTACCCGCGGTGTCGACCATGTCGTCCACTATGATGGCGTCGCGGCCGCGCACATCACCGATGATGTTCACCACCTCGCTGACATTGGGGGCGGGGCGCCGCTTGTCGATGATGGCCAGGCTGGCCCCGAGGCGCTTGGAATACGCCCGCGCCCGTTCCACGCCGCCGGCGTCCGGTGAGACGATCACCGCCTCGCTGGAGAAGCGCGAACGCATGTGATCCATCAACACGGGCATTCCATACAAATGATCGACGGGGATGTTGAAAAAACCCTGAATTTGACCGGCGTGCAGATCGATGGCCACCACCCGATCCACCCCGGCGGCCGTCAGCAGGTCGGCGACCAGACGGGCGCTGATGGGGGTTCGGGGCTTGCTCTTGCGATCCTGGCGGGCGTAACCGAAGTACGGGATCACCGCGATGATGGAACCGGCAGAGGCGCGCTTGAGCGCGTCGATCATCACCAGCAGCTCCATCAAGTTGTCGTTCACCGGCGAGCAGGTCGACTGCACCACGAAACAGTTCACGCCGCGTACGTTCTCTTTGATCTCGACGTAGATCTCACCATCGGCGAACCGTGTGACGTCGGCGTCGCCCAGCGGCGTCTCCACGTAACGACAGATCGACTGCGCCAGTTCCTTGTTGGCGTTTCCGCTGAAGATGGTGAGGGCTTTGAGCACGA
>JBDSME010000341.1:0-4796 GCA_039916065.1 Polyangia bacterium | reverse complement strand
GCTCGGTCCCGGGACAGGATGATCGGGCGTTCATCCTGCAGCGGACGCCGCCCGCACTGGTAGCCGTCAACACCGTGACCCAGTTGCCGTTCGCCACCATCGAGGTCTGTCAGAGTCCGACCAACCTCGCGCAGCAAACGGACGCGGCGGGCAACACCGTGGCGTTGTTCGTGACCTGTTTCGACGCTGGCGAGGTGTACGTGATCGACCCGTGGGTTCCCAGAGTACGCGCCGTGATTCCGGTGGGACGCGGTCCGGTGGCGATGGTGCTACCCCCCGCCGACGCTGCGGCAGAGGATCTGACGCGAGCGTACGTCGTGGGGTTCGGCGCCAACAACATCTCGGTGGTGGATCTGGATCCGCAGAGCGCGAAGCAATACCGGGTCATTCAGCGCATCGGCTTCTCCAGTCCCACCCCGCGCGAGATCGGCCGCCAATGACAACGACGGGCACGGCGACTCGACCAGTGGGGCGCGGCGGGCGAGCCAGCCCGCCGTTGTGGATGTTGTTGATGGGGGCGACGTTGTTGAGCTCCGCCACCTGCAGTCAGACCACGGTGGTGTTGCCATCCCGGGATCTGGACCGCCCCACTGACATGACCTTTGCCTGCATCCATAAGTTTACCCAGGATGGGCAGGTGTTCGTCAGCGGCCAGCCGATGGATCGCTGCCATCCGTCTGGAATCCAGGAGCCGCAGCGCGCCGATGCCCCTGGATCGGCTGACGCCACTACAGGCAACCGGACGTACGCTTTTGTTCCCAACACCGAGCGGGGCGACCTTTCGGTCATCGACATGAGTTACTGTCGCCCGAACGACGGCGCCTGCTCTCCGCCGGGAGCGCGCCTGGTGGATCTCGACCCCACGGCCATTGGATTCGGAGCGGCGCCACTGGGGGTGCTTCCGGAGGCCATCGCCGCCAGCCAGGATGGCTGTCGCGTCGTCACCGCCAATCGGGGCTCTTGTGACCTCACCCTGGTGGACCCTTCGGCCTTGCTGGCCAGGCATCTGGGGGCCACCACAAATGCCATGAGCGCGGCCGAATTGATGAAGGCGGCGGCGGTCACGGTAGTCCCGCGGTACGACGGCGGCCGGTTGGTTGCAGCGCCCGGAGAGATCCTGTTTGTCCCCCAACAGACGGGCCTGTTACTGGCGAAGTCACCGGTGGGGTCCCCCCCTGTCGCCGCCGACGACCCCTCTGCGGCCGCGGCCGACAACCCCGGCCATGACAATGTCTGTGGGGCGCCGGCCGCGCCCGGTGCCAACGTGGGTGTGGGCACACTGGCGCCGCCGGTGGGTGATCCGGCCCCAGCCGCCGGACAGCGGGTGCCCTGGCGCGCGGTGGTGACGTTCCCCTCCTGCGATCTGATCGCGCTGATGGAGCTGCCCAGCGGGGCCATCCTCGATTCCTACCGCCTGGTGGCCGATAGCACTGACCCCCGGGCGATCACCTACGATCTTGCGCACACCGGGACCGCTCCCGTGTGTCCGCGGGTCGACTGTCTGGGCACCGTGCCGGCGACAGCGGGTGCAACCGGCGGCGCGGCTGGGACCGCGACCGGGGGCGCGGGTGGGGTCGGGGGCGCGGGTGGCGGGGGGGGCGCGGATAGCCCGGCCGGGGGAGCTCCGGCGCCCAGCAGCGCCGCGCCGCTGGGCCTGGCGCGGCTGGCCATGCATCCAGAAGGGACGCGCGTCTTCTTCGGCGCGACCAACGCTCCCGCCGTGTTCGCCCTCGACCTGGCCGGTTCACAGTTCGTGGTGCCGGCGGCGGGTAAGATCACGCCGCTGCACGCCGGCGCTGGGGGCGCCGTTCGCCTGCGTCTGTCGGTAGATCCGTACGCCTACTCCAAGGGTCACGACCAGCAGGCGCTGACGCGACCACAACTGGGCCGTTTCGTGGCGGGGCGGCACGACGATCAGCCGGCCGATCCCCTGGAGTTCCTGTACGTGATCGCCAAGGACGGTAGCTTGCGCATCCTGGACGTGGCCGCAGCGCAACCCATCGAATGTGACGTGGGCATCGATCCGGGCGATCCGCTGATACAGCCGAGCAGCCTCGACGCCCCCGATAGCCTTCGCAAAGCGTGTTTCGAATACAAGGACGTGCGAACCGAGGCGGATCCTCGCCGCCTGCTTTCTGCCAGCAGTCCCGGCCACCGGTTCACCAGCCCCTTTCAGGACGTCGCCTTCGCGAACTACCGCACGCCCCAGGACGACGCGGCTACCCTCGACCTGAACGACACCGCGTTGCGGGTGGACGAGCAGACCTTGAACGGCGCCTTCGCTTTTGCGATGACCAACAACGGCGCCGTGTATGTTCTGAACATCGATCCCGAGCTGCGACGGGTGGGGCAGATCTGGAAGAAAGACGGTCAGATCATCCCCAACGACCCCAAGAACACCAAGGACCCCGCGGCCCGGGTATTCGAGTCTCCGCGACCGCTGACCCACAGCGTGCGCGACGTGAACGTGACCACGTATTCCACGGGCCTCAGCAGTCAGGTGGGACCGGCCCGACTGGAGTCCGCTCCCAGCGCGCCTGCCGACGGTCCCCACCTGATGAGCTTTGTCCCCACCACCAGCCGCGTCGACGCACGATTGATTCCCGGCGTCAGCGCGACCTTCCAGACCTACGTCTACTTTCCCAACCGTGCCGCGGTGCAACCACAGACGTGGCGCCTGGACTGGGAGGGTGATCTCACGGGCGTGCGGTCATCGGGCGACATCATGTCTCCTGATCCAGCCCTTGGCGGGCCACCCGTCACCAAGATCTCCGATAACGGCGCCGGTTTTTGCCTGGTGGGTGGTGGCACCGGCGATGTCATGACCCTGACCGGCTGTGACAATGACGCCGGTTGTCCCATCGGCAACGTTTGCGTTCACGGCGAGGTTCAGCCGTCGGTAGATGGTCGCACAATCTCGGGAATGTGCCTGCCACGTCAGACCCAAAACGATCCGGCGTGCGGGCGGATGATGCAGACCTTTCGCCGATACGAGATCGTCAGCGCTCCCGACGACAAGAGCGCCATGGTGGTGCCCCGGCGCGCGGAGATCGCTCGGCCCGCTTACACCAACGACGCGGGACAGAGGGTGTCCTGCGACCCGCGCCGCCAGATGGGTGGCCGTTTCCTGGACTGTAAGCTGGTCGACAGCCCCCAGTACGACAAGTTCGCGTGTGTCGAGGTGAAGGCGCGTCCCGACGGCGAGCCGCTGGGTCCGACGGATCTGCATGCCCGTTGCCTGCGCCCCTGCGACACCGATGGCGATTGTCGCCAGGGACAGGTATGCGTTGGTTATCCACCCGACCGCAGCTTCTGCGCCGAAGGGGCGCCCATCGTGCAAAGTTGCGGCCTGGAGCAGCTGTTCCCGTACAAGCTGAGCGCGGGGAACTCGTTCGTGGTGAACGGCAGCGTCTCGGGGCGGACGGAGACCTTCCGCACGAAGCAGACAGATGCGGGACCGGTGTGCGTGCGCGACGAAGGTGTTCCCAACCTGGTGGCGCGGATCCCCATGAACAGCCCGGCGTGTGATGCGCAAAGCACGCCGACCGTCACCCCGGGCACTGGCGCCCAGACCAAGGCCACCCTTGCCTGGAATGACATCTTCACCAGGGAGGCGGCTCCCCCTTATCCGAATCCGGATCCCTGCCTGGTGTTCGATCCCGCGCCGTCGCTTCCGCCAGCACCGGATCAGAACGGGCTGCTTGTGTTTCCGCCGCCGCCGACGGTGTCGGCGGTGTTCCAGAATACCGAACTGCGCTTCATCTTGACCGATCTTCAGACGGTTTTTCCCCAGTCATTGGAGATTCAGTTCACCGTGAGTGGTGGCTTCACCCCCCAGATGGTTCTCACCTCATCGGATGCCACACCGGGGTTGCCAGCGCGCATCGTCCTCGGTCCGGTACCGTCGATGAAACAAACGTCGGACGGCACCCCGGTCTGCGACCCGCAATGCGCGGGATCGGACCAGCCGGGTCTGTTCTCCGATCTGCCTTACCTGTTCGTTGTCGACCAGCGGCAGTACGTGGGGGGACGGCTGGGCACGCGCGGACAGATTCTGCGCATCACCCCCCGTATCTCAGATGCCACCCGGTATCCAGGGTTCGAGACGTTCGCCGGCAGCGGCAGCTATTTTCCCGTCCAGTAGCTTCGCGGGCGGGCATGGCCCGGCGCGCACGGGATGGGGGAACTTGACGCCGGCCTCGGTATGATGTCTAACTACATGTAGGTATTTATGCTCATCAGCACCCGCGAAACCGTTCGAAACCTTCTGGCGGCGGCAGTTGAAGCCGCCGTGAGCTCTGGCGATCTGTCCGGTCCCCCCGCCTTCATCGCCATCGAGCGCCCGAAGCAGGCGGAACATGGTGACTTCGCCACCAACGTGGCCTTGTTGCTGGCCAAGGGGTCCGGGAAACCTCCTCGCGCGGTGGCGGACCTTCTGGTTTCCAGGCTGACCGTCGGTGGCGCCTCCCCCTTGGCCGAGGCCACGGTGGCCGGACCCGGCTTCATCAATTTGCGGCTGGCGGACTGGTACTGGCAGGCCACGCTGGGCCAGATCCTCCAGGCGGCCGAGGCCTGGGGACAGTCTCCTGCGCGCGCGGCGCCGCGCATTTTTCTGGAGTACCTCAGCGCCAACCCAACGGGGCCGATGCACTTCGCGCACGGGCGTCACGCCGCCGTCGGCGACTCCCTGGCCCGGCTGCTGCGCTTCGCGGGCTATCCGGTGAAGACGGAATTCTACGTCAACGACGCGGGCAACCAGGTTCACGTCCTGTCTCTATCCGTGTGGGCGCGGTACA
>JBDSME010000340.1:0-3121 GCA_039916065.1 Polyangia bacterium | reverse complement strand
CAGGTGCGCTACTCTTGTAGCCAATGAGCACGGCTCTCCCTAGGGAGCGGGCGGCGTCGTTCGCGGAACTCGTCGCGGCCCTGGAGGCCAATGTCGCTCGCGTGATCCGCGGCAAGCCGCTCGCCATTCGGCACACCGTCATCGCCCTGTTGGCGCGTGGTCACCTCTTGATTGAGGACGTTCCGGGTGTCGGCAAGACCACGCTGGCGCGGGCGCTGGCCACGTCCATCGGCGGGTCCTTTCATCGCATCCAGTTCACGAGCGACCTGCTCCCGTCCGATATCGTCGGCGTATCTGTCCTGGAGACCGCCTCCGGGCAGTTCGCGTTCCACCCCGGCGCCATCTTCGCCAATCTGGTGTTGGCCGACGAGATCAACCGCACCACCCCCCGCACGCAGAGCGCCCTGCTGGAAGCCATGAGTGACGGTCAGGTTTCCGTCGATGGTCACACCTATCCGCTCGATTCGCCTTTCATGGTGATTGCCACGCAGAATCCGGAAGAGCACTACGGGACCTACCCGTTGCCCGAATCGCAGATGGACCGCTTTGTGCTGAGGATTCGCATCGACTACCCCTCCGCCGAGGATGAGAAGCTCATCTTGATGGAGTCTCCCGGACGGTCCGGTGATGCGCTGGCCGAGCTGGAACCGGTACTGCGCGTGGCGGATGTGCGGGCGCTGCAAGATGGCGCGGAACGGGTTCACCTGGAGCCGGATCTTGCCGAATACATGGTGGCCGTGGCACGCGAAACCCGAAAGTCCCCGCACCTGTCGCTGGGTGTTTCACCGCGCGGCCATCTGGCCTGGCGAAACGCCGCTCGGGCGTCGGCGTTGATAGAGGGACGCGACTTCGTGTTGCCTGACGATCTGAAGGCGATGGCCGTACCGGTCCTGGCCCACCGGGTGGTGGTGGCAGCCCACGCCGATTCCCTGGGGCGTTCGCGCCACGACGCCGAGCGGATCCTGCTCGATTTGCTCGAGCGGGTGCCCGCCCCGGCCTGAGGGCGGACGTCCCCGTGTCGTTGCCGCCGGCGCCTCCGCCATCGCCATCGCCGTCGGCGTCGGCGTCGCGACGACGGGGGATCTCCGCTCCGGAGGCACCCCCGTCGTCGTGGGGTGCGGCCTGGGCGCGGGTCAGGCCCCTGATATGGAAATGGGTACGGCCGCGGCGACGCTTCCCGCCCACCCGGGACGGTTGGTACTTCCTGATAGCCACTCTGCTCATCGGGCTGGCCGCCATCAATGCTGGGTTGAACCTGCTCTTTCTCGTCTGGGGGATGATGTTGTTCCTCATCCTGTCCAGCGGCGTGCTGTCCGAACTGTGTCTGCGCAAGCTGGAGGTGAGGCGCGCCACGCCGCTGGCAGTGCACGCGGAAACCACGTATCTCATGGGCATCGCGCTGGCCAACCACAAGAAGCGATTGCCTTCGTTCTCGGTCGAGGTCGAGGACCTTGTCGACGGAAAGCCGATCGACAAGCGCTGTTACTTCTTGAAGCTGCCTGCGGGGCGCACCCAGGAGACCGCTTACCGGCATGTGGCTGTGCGGCGCGGACGACTGCGGCTATCGGGGTTTCGGCTATCAACGCGATTTCCGTTCGGGCTGATCCACAAGTCGAGGGACGTGGTGGCGCCCGCTGAGCTGCTGGTCTATCCCGCCCTGTGCGCGGTGCCGCGCGAGCTGTTGCTGGGTTTTGCGTCGCACCATGGGCGGGGCGAACACAAGTGGCGCAGCCGCCGCGGCGAATTTTTCGGTCTGCGGGAGTTTCGTCAGGGGGACGATCCGCGCGACATCCACTGGCGGACCTCCGCCCGCCGGGGCGCGCCGTTCATCCGCGAGACCGAGGACGATGAAGGCCAGGAGGTGTGTCTTGTGGTGGACAACGCCGCCGACAACTCCACAGATTTGGCCGGCTTCGCGAGCGGCGACGCCAGCGCCACCATCCAGGCCGATGCGGCGTTCGAGAAGATGATCTCGCTGGCGGCGTCGGTCGCTTGCGAACTGCTCCAGCGCGGGTACCGGGTCGGCCTGGCGGCACGCGGGGACGAGATCACTCCCGAGGGAGGCCAGGCGCAGGCCACGCGCCTGCTGCGTTTCCTGGCCCTGATTGAACCAGCATCGCCCGAGGTTCCGCTGCTGGATTCTGGCCGCACCGGCGCCGCTATTCGCTTTGGCGCGGGAGCAGCTCCGAAAGTCGGCTTTGGTGGTTCGGCGGCGGCCCCGCGGAGGATCGCGTGAGATTTCACGTCACCCACAAGCTGACCACCTACCTGCTCGTGCTGGCGGCGATCGGGACCCTGCTGTCGGCGAACCTGGTGTCATCCACCGCCATTCTGATCACCGTGGGGGCCGGATTGCTGTCCTGGTTCGTCGATCCGGGATCCCGGGTGGCGGCGCTGATCGATCGGGCTTTGCCGCTGGTGCGCGTGGGCGCGGTGGGCTTTTTCGCGATGTGCGCCTTTCAGGTCTGGAAGCGGTTGCCGGAGCCGGATCTGACGCCGGTCTTGAACCTGGTGCTGTTTCTGGTGGTCTTCAAGCTGTTTGGCCGGTCCGCCAACCGGGATTACCTGCAAATCTACGTGCTGGCGTTCTTGATGGTGCTGGCGGGGGCTGCCTTCGCGCAGAGCTTCTTGTTCGCCGCCAGCTTCACCGTCTACGTCGTCCTCACCACGTGGACGTTGATCCTGCTGCACCTGCGCCGCGAAATGGAGGAGAATTATCTGGTCAAGCACTCAGGGAGCGCGCCCAGCCACAAGGTGGGGGTGGCGCGCATCCTGAATTCGCGGCGGGTGGTGGGGGGACCTTTCCTGGCCATGACGGGCGTGGTCTCGCTGGCGGTGTGCGCGGGCGCGGTGCTCACTTTTGCGCTGGTCCCCCGGGTGGGCGCCGGCTTCGCGTTGGGGGGGGGACATGCGCGCCGCGCCCTGATTGGCTTTTCCGACGAGGTCACGCTGGGGAACTCAGGATTCCTCTCCACGGAGGACGAAACGGTGGCTCTGCGCGCCGTCTTGCCGCGCCTGGCGCGGCTGCCTTCGGACCGCGACCGCGAGCTGGAGCTGGATCACTTCTACTGGCGCGGAACCGTCTACGACACGTACCACCAGGGGCGCTGGTTGCGGTCGC
>JBDSME010000339.1:0-4974 GCA_039916065.1 Polyangia bacterium | reverse complement strand
GACGGATCGCTGCGGGTGATGGGCGCTCCAAATCCGCGACGCGAGCTGGAGACCATCGCCGCCGAGATCTGGGCGATGGTTGAGGCCGGGACCTCCGCCTCCGCGGCGCAGGAAGTTCCACCGCTGCGCTTCTCGGACGTCGCGGTATTGATCGCCGGCGGTGACGAGCCCTACCTGTCGCTGGCGCGCGCGGTGTTCCGCGAGGCCCAGGACCTGCCTCACGCGGTGATCGACCAGCCGATCGCTACCGGCAGTCATTTGGTGGAAGCGGTGCTGGCGCTGCTGGCCCTGCCCCTCGGCACCTGTACCCGGCGCGAGGTGCTGGACGTCATCACGCATCCCAACGTTCTTGCCAACGTTCGCGCACGCTTCCCCGAGGCCGATCCCCAGACCTGGCTCCGCCTGTGTGAAGGTCTTGGCATCGCTCATGGTGCCGATCAGGCGGCCCTGGCGGACACGTACATCGACGGCGATCTTTTCAACTGGGACCAGGGTTTGCGTCGGCTGGCCCTGGGGCTGTTCGCGCGCGGACCGCGCAGCGGCGCCGACGATCTGGTGCCACTGTCGGACGTCGTGCCGGACGTCGCGCCGGACGCCGCGCCGGATTTCGTGCCAGATCTGGGGCCGGGTGCAGGGGGCGCTGCGGGCGCGTCCGGATATTTGCCCGCCGAGGTGGCGGCCGACGCGCGTGCCGATGCCGATGCTCTGGCTTTGCTGGTTCGTTCCCTGCTGGCCGATGCGCGCTTCGCGCGTTCGGCGCGCCTGACCCTGGCCCGCTGGACCGACTTCGTGCGCGCGGTGATGTCCGCTTACGTCCTGGCCATCACGCCCGACGACGAGCAGGCGCGGCTGCGGGTGTTCAGCGCGCTCGATCAGATCGCGACCCAGGCCCCTCCCGATCTGTCGGTGACGCTGGGGACGGCGCTGGAATTGCTACGTGGTGCGCTGGGCGGACTGCGCGGCACCCGGGGGCAGATGCTCGGCGGCGGTGTCACCGTGGGGACTCTGGCGGCGTTACGCGCCCTGCCCTTTCGCGTGATCTTCGTGGTGGGACTGGACGCCGATCGCTTCCCGGCCGCCGACCGCCCCTTGCCCTTCGAGGCCGGTATCGATCGTGCGCGTGCCGGCGACGTCACCCCGCGCCAGCAGGACCGCTATCTCTTCCTGGAAACCATGCTGGCGGCGCGAGACAGCCTCATCCTCTCCTACGTCGACCGCGACGCCTTGACGGGGGAGTTGCGTGAACCGTCGGCCGTGGTGCTGGAGCTGATCGACGAGCTCCAGCGCGGCTACCTGCCCACCAGCAGCGCCGGCGCCGCCACGAACGCATCCCATGGGGGCTCACCGCCGCCCGCCGCGGCTTCCATCTTCCAGCGGATCCCTCTGCACCGGGATGAGGACCCGCGCCTTCACGCCGCCTTCCCGGCGGCGGCCGCCGAGGCACGGGCCCGGCTGATCGGCGACGCCCTGCGGGCCAGCGTGCCCGCGGTTGCAGGGCTCTCCACCGCGGCCATCCTGGGGGCGCTGTCCCCCGAGGCGCGGCGGAGCCTGTCGCCGGTTTTGCGAACCCTGGCGCCGCCGACCGTGACGCGCGCTTCCAATCCGATGCCGACGCCGACGCCGACGCCGACGCCGACGCCGACGCCGACGCCGACGCCCGGTCGCACCCGCGCGCGCGTGGTGCGGCTGATCGACCTGCGGCGGTTCCTCGAATGTCCGCTTCAGGGAAGCGCCCGCATGTTTCTGGGACTGCGCGACCTCCCCGATGACACCGAGGCGCGCGAGACCGGCGACGAGCCGTTCGAGGTTCCGCGCTGGCTGGAGCGCAATCTCCTCGGCGAGGTCCTTTGCGGGGCCTGGGCAGGAACACAGTCGCCGCCGCAGGTGGCGGCGTTGCCCGAGATCTACGACGCCACCATCGGTCGTTACCGGCACGGGCGGGTGTTTCCCGCCGGCCTGTTTCGCGCCAATGTCCGTCGCCGCCACCTGCGCGTGCTCCAACAGTGGCTGGATTCGCTCGCCGCCAGCGGGGCGGCGCCGCGGGGGCCGGCGCGGCGGGTCTGCTTCGGACGCCCGGAGCCATTCTCGCTGCCCGCCGAACGGCGCGCCGCCATCCGACTCACTGTCAATCTTGACCATGACCATGACCATGACGAACAGGATGACCTCACCGTCGAGCTGCACGGCACCACCGAGCCCCAGATCGCCACGGACAGTGGCGGCGGCTCGCTGGTGCTGGCCACCTCGGCTGACAAGGACAACAACGACAAGGACAGCCTGCGCGCCTTCCTCGATCACCTGGCGCTGGCCGCCTCGGCGCCAGAGGGACAGCCGCCGCTGCCGTTCGTCGGCGCCGTCTGCCGTCCCTCGCGCGACGGCAGCCCCGGTCCAGCGCACGGTCTTTCCTGGGAGCCGCTCACGGCCGACCGTGCGCGCGCGTATCTGACCGACCTGGTGCGCGAGCTGCTCTCGGGAGTGCATGCTTACCTGTTCCCCTGCGAAGCGGTGTTCCGCTCGTTCGGCGCCCAGCTGAGCCTGGTGGACCTCATCGATCAGGTGCGGGCGGACCCGTACTATCGCGCGCACTCCAGCTCGAACTACGGACCGGTGCCCGACCCCTTTGACTATCCGACGCCCAGAAGCGAGCTGGCCGAGAGGTATGCCTCCAGCCGGTTTGGTCTGTTGCGCGCCTGGCAGTCGCAACCGCAGCCGGGGCCACGCCCCAGAAGCAAGCGCGGAGGAGCGCCATGACAGTCACCCCACGGCTCAGGCGTCCCGAAGAGCTGGACCATCTGGACCTGGAACGCAGCGCCGTGATCGAGGCGTCCGCCGGTACCGGCAAGACCTATCTGCTGGAGCATCTGGTGCTGGAGCTGCTCATCACCGGCCGGGCGCGGCTGGACGAGATCCTGGTGGTCACCTTCACCGAGCGCGCCACCGCCGAGTTGGTGGTGCGCATCCGCCAGAAGATCGACCACGCACTGACCGCATCGGACGCCGTGGGCTGGACGCTCGATGGCGCCGCCAAGCAACGCCTGCGTGAGGCGCGCCAGTCCTTTGACCAGGCCACCATCGCCACCATCCACTCTTTTTGCCAGCGCATCCTCACCGACGAACCGCTGACCACCCGGCGTCTGCTGGAGCAAACTCAGGTGGACGGACGGGAGGCATTCGGCGAGGTTTTCCGCGACGTGCTCCGCCGCGAGCTCGCCACCTCCCCTGCCCACGCCACCTATCTGACCGGCTATCTGGCCACCGGAAGAGGCGTGGGCGATCTGGAGGAGCTGCTCTACCGCGCGGGCGCGGCGCGCGGCGATTGGGCCAACGTCTATGACGAGGATGAGCTGCGGCACCTGGCGGAGCGACTGGCACGCCTGGATGTGGACGCTGTCGATCTGGTGACGTCGTTGCGTGCGCACGACATGCATCACAGTCGAATCACGGCGATGCTCAAGCGGCTGCGCCGCCTGGTCGGGGATGCCGAGGCGGCGGTGGCGAGCGGCGGCTGGGGACGCTTTCTGGCCTGCTTCGACGACAAGGCGAACGTCGATATCTTCGGGCAGTTCGAGGATATAGCGGCGTGGGGAGAAAACGTTCCGCCGGGGTTGGCGTCGTTGCGCCAGATCGCGGTCCTGGCGCTGCGGGCCGCCCCCCCGCTGGATCACGCCATCGCCCAGCGCTTTTTGCCGCTGGTGGAGGCGAAGCTGCAGCAGCGCAAGCTGGCCGAAGGCCTCTATGACTATGACGATATGATCCGCGGCGTCGACTCCGCCATCAACGGGATCCCGGGCGCCGGGGGCGGAGCCGCGGCGCTGGTGGACAGCCTGCGCCGCCGCTATCGATACGCCCTGGTCGATGAAGCGCAAGACACCGAGCCGGCGCAGTGGCGAATTTTTCGCCGGGTGTTCCTGGAGAGCCCCGCGGCCAGCCCGACGCCGGTGGTGCTGATCGGCGATCCCAAGCAAGCCATCTACGGGTTCCGCGGGGCGGACGTGCAGACCTACGTGCAGGCGCGGGAAGAAATTCGCGCGCGCGGAGGCGTGGTGCTGCCGCTGGCGCGCAATTTTCGGTCACATCCGGAGGTGGTGGACGCGTACAACGCCATCCTGGATCAGAACGCCGCCCCGCCTTACTTCTCGGGCGACGACATCGGCTATCACCATCCGGTGAGCGCGGCCAAGCCGCCGCTCGGCACCGGTCCGGGGATCACCTTGCTGTCCGCCGACGCTCCCGCCGATCGCAGTGTCCCCGCGCGTATCGGAACCATCCGGCGGGCCTTGCGCGAAGAGATCGTGGCCGAGATGGGCAGGCTGGCGGCGCGGCCAGGCGGCGGTGTGCCTCTGTCCGAGATCTTCGTGCTCACCCGCAGCAACAGCGAAGCGCGCGAGATCGCCTCCCGCCTGCATGCCGCGGGGATCCCCAACGTGTTGTTCAAGCCGGACAACATCTTCGGCAGCGCGGAGGCGGCGCAGGTTCGCGCCCTGCTGCTGGCCATCGCCGACCCGGCCGATCGGGCGGCCCGCCTGACGGCCTGGCTGACCCCATTCTTCGACGTCCGCCTGCAGGATCTGGCGACCTGCGCCGATCCACCTCCGGAGCACCCGCTGCTGGCGCGCCTGCTGGCCTGGAAGCAGCTGGCCGACGCGCATGACTACGATCAGCTCTGGGCCCGCATCCTGGACGACAGTGGAGTGGCGCGGCGGTTGCGGCTGGCTCCGGCTGGTCTCCGTCGGCTGACCAACTACCGACACCTGTTCGACGTTCTGCACGCGGCAGCGGCAGCCCGTCCCCTATCGTTGGGCGACCTGGCGGGACTGCTGGCAGCGTTCGCCGCCGGTCGGCGGGTGGCCGCCGCCGGTGAGGACGACACCCAGCGGCTGGAGACCGAGGCCGCGGCGGTCCGGGTGATGACCATCCACGCGGCCAAGGGGCTGGAGGCGGACTACGTCTTCATCTATGGAGGGCTGACCGCCA
>JBDSME010000338.1:0-2870 GCA_039916065.1 Polyangia bacterium | reverse complement strand
GGAGGTCGAGCCACAGCAAGGAGGGGCTGCCGTGCGCCACCTTCCGGGCGCGCTGCCCCACCTCGGACAGCGAAGAAAAGTCCACCTGCGCCAGCGCCGCGACGTCCAGCGCCACGATCCCCATCAGATGCTCGTCATGAATCATGATGGTGGCCAGGGAGTGCGAACCGCGCAGATATCGATAGGCCCAACCCGTCTTCGGACCATAAAAGTAGAGATCTTCCGCCACCCCGCGCTGCTTCTTCAGGAAGGCGCGCACGGCATCGAATTTCTTGCCCATCGCCAACGGAAGCCGCGCCAGGAACTCGGCCTCGGTGGGCGGCGCGTTCTTGCGCGAAAAGGGCACCTTCGCCGGGCGCGCCTTGGACGGCGCGGCCGGGGCTGACTTCTTGGGACCTCTGGAGTTGGATGCGGCTCCGCCGCGCTCGTTCTCACCACCCCCGCGGGCCCCATTCTTTGCTGACTTCTTTTCGCCCATGGCCTGTCGCACCACCGGAGCGGCACCTTAGGGTGCCACGGCCACGCGAGCAAGAAACCTCCCTCAGGCCGCGACGGTGGGGGTCCCTGACTTGTCCTTGGCTTTGTCCTTCTTGCGCGCGTTCAACCAGCTGATCGCGCCTGGGATCAAGGAGACGGCGATGATGACGATGATGACCTTGTCGATGTGCTTGGGCAGGGTGGGGAACACTTGGGCCAGGCCGAAGCCCAACAGGGTCATGGAGAGTACCCAGCCCACCCCTCCGAAGATGTTGTAGGAGAGAAACCGTCGATAGCTCATCTGACCTATCCCGGCCACCACGGGGGCGAAGGTCCGCGCGAAGGGCATGAAGCGGGCGATGATGATGGTCTTGCCGCCATGCCGTTCGTAGAACTCCTTGGTCCGGAGCAGATGCTTGCGCGAAAACAGGAGCGACTGTTCCCTTGTGAACAGCCGCGGCCCCGACTTCGCGCCGATCCAGTAACCAACGGTGTCGCCCAGGATAGCCGCCGCCATCACCGCCAGGTTGACGGTCACGATGTTCAGCAGCGGGGCCTCGCCCGGATTGAGGGGACTGCAGTAGATACCGGCCGTGACCAGCAGCGAGTCCCCGGGCAGGAAGAATCCCACCAGCAGTCCCGTCTCGGCGAAGATGATCACCACCAGCGCCGCGAGCCCTCCCCAGCGCACGATTCCCTGAACGTCGTAGATGCGATGGAACAGATCGAGCAACTGGTTCAGCATGGACCCTCCCAAAGGGGAGGCGACTTTGCTGCAATCACCGCTCTTTGTCCATGACCCGCCATAGCGCGAAAAGTCCGGGACCGTTGAGCGCCTAGGCCTCAGACGGTGCCGGCGATTGCGAGGCCGATTGAGAACAGGGAGGTCCAGCTTTGCTGGACCGGCTACGCCGTCAAGCAATTCCGAGGGTGGTCGGATCGCGTGAGTGGAGGGCGGCTTTTGCCGCCCGGAACTCTTCGCGGGAGGGTTTGGGAACCCTCCCAGGGTTCCCATCAAGAGTGTCCGCCTTCCCAGGCCCCTTGCGGCGGCGAAGCCGCTCTACGGGACGTCGATGGTGACGTCGGCGTCATCGGTGGTGAGGCGCGCCTGGCAGGAAAGGCGTTGCTTGGTGATGAAGTAGACGTTGCCCAGATGGCGTCGCTCCAGGGGCCCCATTGGCGACAGATATTGTTCACCGGCGCGGATCACCACCCGACACAGACCGCAGCTCGCCTTACCGGCGCAGGAGGTGCTGATGGGGACGCCGTTGCGCCGCCCGATCTCGAACAGGGATTCCCCCGCCACGCCAGGCGCCACCACGCCCCCCGGCTGGAACGTCACCCGCCCCATGTCAGGTAGAGCCCGGCGGGGACGCCGCAGGAGGCGGTGGATGGGGATGCGGGTGGGGGTGATGAGAAAGGCCCAGCAGATTGCCCTCCAAGTCGGCGAAGTAGATGGTGAAGGCGGTGCGATGGGACACCGTGATCCCAGCGGCCGCCAGCCGCGTCTCGAAGCTGGCGCGTTGCGCTGGTTCAATCCGCAATGCCAGCAGATGATGACCGCCGTTTGTGGTCGGCGCGACCCCGTGTTCTGGCGGCCCTGACAGCGGCGGCGCCGGGTCGGCCATCTCCAGTGCCAGAAAGGTTCCCACGCGGTCGCCGGTCTCCAGCCACAGCGACCGCTCTCCAAGGCCGCCGGGGTGCGGCCAGCGCTTCGCCACCGCCAGCCCCAGCACGCCGCAATAGAACGCCTCGGCCGCCTTCAGGTCGCGCACCTTGATGGCGAAATGACTGATCCCCGACGTCGTCATCTGTGCGTTCACGGGTTCACGCGGCGGCCTGCGTCCAAGCGCTCACGCCGCTTTACCCGCGCCGTCCCAGGGCGACGATGGCCTTCCATTCGGCCGCACTGACCGGCTGGACGGACAGGCGCGACCCCTTTTGCAGCAAGACCATGTCGCCCAGCGCCGGCACACCGCGCAGTTCGTCAAGGGGGAGCGGACGCTTGAACTTCTCCTTGAAACGGATGTCCACCATGAACCAGCGCGGCGCCGCGGGCGACGACGCGGCGTCGAAATACGGGGAGCGGGGATCGAACTGGGTGGCGTCGGGGTAGCCGCCCTGGGTCACCGCGGCCAGGCCGACCACCGCTGCCGGAGCGGCGTTCGAGTGATAAAAAAGGACCCCGTCGCCGGCGCGAATCTCGTCGCGAAGCAGATTGCGCGCCTGGTAGTTGCGCACGCCGTTCCAGAACGTCGTCTGGCCGGTCGCCTTCGCGAGATCGTCGATCGAAAACGAGGAAGGTTCGCTCTTGAAGAGCCAGTAACGCACCGCCATCACCGACAGCTTATCGTGTCGGGGCCGCGCCGCGGCCGAAAAGAACCGCCCGGGCG
>JBDSME010000337.1:0-6307 GCA_039916065.1 Polyangia bacterium | reverse complement strand
GTGGGCGCGCGATCTCCGTGCATGGTCTGCAGCACGAAATCGCGCTTGGGGATCTCGTCGGTCTCGAACTCCACGGCGGCGCCGGCGCGGACGCGCATGCGCGGTAGGGCGGGACGCCAGGAGATGACGTTGCCCCGGATCAGCACCTTGTTCGGCAGACCGTCGCAGGCCAGCTCGACCACCACGGGCGTGGCGGGTGCCAGCTCTGTGGTCGTGGGACAAAACATCCCCCCGTTGGGTAGGTCGGGAAGATAATGTTCCTCGAACTCCTCGAGGTTGCGACAACGGACACGAAGGATGATCACGAAACGGGGGCTCCGGGTCCGGGAGAATAGCCGACCTGCGCGAACTGTACTAGGTTCTGCGCCGCCGATGTCTATTCGTGTCCATATAGGGGGTCGGGTCTGCTTGCCCGAGGATGCCAAGATTTCGGTCTTCGACCGCGGGTTTCTCTACGGCGACAGCGTCTACGAGACCATCGGGACTGCCTATGGACGGCTGTTCGCGCTGTCCGACCACCTGGCGCGACTGGAGCGCTCCGCGGACCGCATCGGCCTCAGGGCGCCTCCCCGCGCCGAAATAGAGCGTGCGGTCGCCGATACGATGGCCGCGGCGGGAAACGCTGAATCCCGGGTGCGTATCATCTTGACGCGCGGTGCGGGCAAGCTGGACCTGGATCCCGCCGCCGTCGACGATCCGCAGCTTGTGGTGCTCGTTTTTCCGCTGGGTGCGCCTTCGCCTGACATGTACGAAAATGGCGTGTCGGTGGCGATCGTGTCGGTGCACCGCAACAGCCCCCGCGCCATGGACCCCGCCGTGAAATCCGGCAACTACCTGAACAACGTGCTGGCGCTGGGCGAAGCACGGCGATCGGGTGCCTACGAGGCCATCCTGTGCGCCGCCGACGGCACCGTCGCCGAGGGAGCTTCCAGCAACGTCTTCATCGTGGCGGGGGGGGAGATTCGCACGCCGGGTCTCGACGTCGGCATTCTGGACGGCATCACCCGTTCGAAGATCCTGGAAGTCTGCCGTTCGAATGGCCTCCCCGTACGCGAGACCCATTTCACGCCCGACGAGCTGCGCGCGGCCGACGAGGTCTTCATCACCAGTGCCACGCGGGGAACGCTGCCGGTGACCACGGTGGACGGCCAGGTGGTGGGACAAGGAAAAGCCGGCGTGATCACGCGCCGGGTGATGGCCTGGTATGACGCCCTGGCGCGGGCGGGAGTACCCTGATGGGTCCAGCAGCGATGAATCCCGCCGTCTCGTTCATGCCGAAGTTCTTCGTGATCTCCGGCGCCATCCTGGTGCTGTCGGGGGTGGCGCAGGTGTTCGTGCGGCCGCGCAAGTCGGGTGAGACGATGGCCCAGAAAATAGTGAACGGCGCGGTGATCCGCGCCGTTCTCTTCGTGACCTGCGGGGTGCTGGGGATCCTGCTGGGGCTGGGGGTGATCCCCATGATGCGCTTCAACTGAGCAGGGAGGGCCGGCGTGGCGCTGGGGCTTGGGCGCTACGGCGCGACCATCACCTGGGCGATCGACTGCATGGTGGGGCCAAAGTCGTCGGCGCAGATATTTCCGAAGTAGCTGTTGGGACCGAACGCGCTCACCATCTGGCGGATGCGAACGGCGGGATCGGCGTATTCCACGCCACTGGTACCGCCGGTGCAAGAGTGCCGGATGGCAGGCTGGCTCTCCATACCGACGCCGGTTTCCACGACATTCGCCTCCACCACGTAGGGTGTGGTGGGACCGGCCATGGCGGCCACGAAGATTTTCTCCGGGTGCGAGGGTTTGAGGCCGAAGAGAAAATCGATGAAGTCGTTGACGTGGACCAGGCGGCCGGTGGGGGTCTCGTTCGAGACGCACGACATGAAGGTCTGGGGCAGGCTCGCGACGTCGTGCGGCGGGCTTTGCCCGTCGCAGAGGTGACCGAATTCGTTGCAGCGGTAGGACTGTAATCCGCCCAAGGAGTCGGAGACAGTATGCTGGGCGGGATCAAACAGGGTCGAGTTCGGGGGCACCGAACAGTCGTCCTCATTGGTGAGCATCACGATGGCCAGATAGGCGTCCTCGCGTAGGAACCCAGCATTGGTGTCGCCCGCGCTCATCGCGCGCTCCAAGGAGAGGCGGGTGGCCTCGAGCTGGTGCTCGTAGCCGCAACCGCGATCGCCCAGGTTGGCGATGCAGCTGAACACGTCGGTGATGTCGCCGTCGAAGTTGTTCACCTGCGTGCCATCGGCGGCCTTGGACGACGACAGATAGGACGAGCCGGTATGCAGTGCCGTGCATGTGGCGGAGTGCTGAAACTCTCCATTCAAGTTTCCCTCGCTATTCGGCGTGCAGCCCTGGACGTTGGCGTAGATGCCAGCACCCAGTGACGATGAGACCACCGCCACATGGATATCGGGGAGGCCGCCCGGCAGGTTCTTCAACACGTCCATGAAGTTGGCCAGACGGGTGCGCATCCCCCGTTGCAACGGGACCATGGATTGGGAGTCATCGATCATGAACAGCAGGTCCAGCTTCGAGGTCGCTGTCAGCGGCGCGTGCGCGCTCGGCAGTACGCGGACCGAAGAACCGCTGCCCGGGTTCTTCCCCACGTGGGCGGTGGCGTCGCACCCCGCGCCCAAAGCTCCGACGACGGCGAGCGCCGCCAGCAATCCGGTCGCGCCGGTCGCGCCGGTCGCGCCGGTCGCGCCGGTCGCGCCGGTCGCGCCGGTCGTGCCGGTGGTGGTCCAACTGGTGAGTCGGCGTCCGTGCCTCATGGGAGAGGACGGCCGAGGCGATGACGAACATCGTTCCGCGATGACAAAGGGCTTATTGGTGGTCATGGTGATCTCCTGCCCCCTTGTGTCGTGGGCACGGGGAAATGTTTCAACCGCCGAGGCGCGCCAGCGATTGTTGCACCTCCGCTCGGTGCTGGCCCGCGGGAAAACGCAGCACGTAGGCGCGCAGGTCGGTGCGGGCGGCGCCGAGATCGCCTCCGCGCAGCCGACAGACGGCGCGGCCATAGAGGGCTCGTTCCGCCAGGGTGTCGTCTTCCCCGTTGCCCAGTACCCGGTCGAAATCGGCGATCGCCTCTGCGCGCTGTCCCTCCTCCGCGCGGAGCTCAGCGCGCGCCAATCGGGCCCGGCGATCGGCTGCCGAGGGCTGCAGCGTCACCCCATCCAGGACCTTCAACGCTTCGCTGTGCCGGTTCAGACCCAGCAGGGCCTCGGCGCGCGCCAGCGCCGCTTCCCTCCGCAGGTTTCCGCCTGAATATGACCGGTCGCGCTGGTCCAGGGCCGCCAGTGCCCCGGCGGGATCGTGATCTCGCCTCAGCCGCGTCAGCGCCCGCGCCACCATTGTCGCTTCGCTTTCCACCGGTGGTGCCGCGGCGGCAGGCTGCAACCTGACTGCGGGGGCCACCCCGGCACCTTGGCGGAGCGGGAGGAGGACGATCAGCGGCGATGGCTCCGTCGCGGCGGGGGCGGTTGGTGCTGGGTGCAGCGTCGCCGCGGCCGGCGCCGCGGCACCCACTCCACGCGCCACCGAACCTTCCTCCAGACGACCCGTCAGCGGGCGCGCTGCCGGTCTGCGCGTGGGTTCTGTGAAAGCCAGGCGACGTCGAGTCTTGGCGGTTCCTGGGACCACGCCGGGTGCGGGCGCAGCAAAGGGATTGTGAGGGCCCATCGCGGCAGGCAAGGCAGGTGACGGGGGCGGCGGGGTCACAACGGAAGCGGCGTCTCCGGGCACGGTGGAGGCACGCCACGAGGTGCCGCGGTCAAGGGCCACCCGACCGGGAAGGTCCGCTCCCGAGACGGCCGCCTCGCCGCTGACCACCGCCACCTCGGTGCTGTCGGGACCTACCGAAAGGTCGAGCTGGGCGGGTCCAGACACATCCAAGCGCCAGCGACGCTTCCTCCCGTGGGACCGGAGTGGCGCTGCAGCGGGAGTTGAGGCAACTGATGGGCCGGAAGTCTGTTTCTTCAAGTAACGGATGAAGTTTCCGGAGACCGCCGCCGCCACTCCTCCCACCAGGAGCGAGATCACAACCACGACCGCCGTGCGGCCCCACGCAGGAAACCCCAAAAGGCCCCTTGGCCCGAACGAGCGCGTTCGACCGGCGCCCTCCCCGGACATGACAGTTTCCTGAGCCGCTCGCCGGGCGAGCTGCGCCAGCCGCAGCTCGTCCGGCGGAGCGAGCTCGCACAGCAGACGGGCCGCGGACGCGATCTCCGCCTCGGTCCCCGAGGCCGTCACCAAGGTGTCCTTCGGGGTGTCTTTCCAGCGGCGCGGGTCGCGTTCGGGTGAATTCTTCACGCGCCGTTCTCCTTCTGGTTCTGTTGCTGCCAGGCCGCGATGAATGACGTCCGCGCGCGATGCAGCCACACCCGGATGGTGGCGGGCGGTCGTTCCATGAGACGTGCGATCTCCTCCGTCCCCAGGTCCTCCAGCTCGAACAACACCAGCACCTCGCGGTATCGCTCCGGCAGCAGCTCCAGCGCCGCATAGAAGCGACGGCTCGCCTCGCGGCGTTCCAGGGCGTCCCCGGGGCCGGGTGCATCCGAGGCGGTCAGGTCCTCGATGCGCCGGGTGAGCCGGGCCCAGCGGTGCCGCCGGCGGGCCGAGCGCCGCTGATTGGCCAGCACGCGCGTGGTGATCCGGAAGAGCCAGGTGGTGATCAGGGCTTCGCCCCGGAACTCTGGCAGCCGCCGGGCGACCACCAGGAACACCTCCTGCACCGTTTCGTCCGCGTCCAGGCCGGGGCCACCCAGGCGTTCCGCCCAGCGCGCGATCTGGCTGCCGTGCGCCCGGCAGACGGCGTCGAACGAGGGGGGAGGACCGTCACCGGGCACGTCGGCGAGCCGGCGCGAGCGGGAGGCAGGCGAGGCAGGCGAAACAGGCGAAACAGGCATTGAGGCCACTTTCCTGGTGTCCGGACCTTCGCTTTTTGTTTCAAGACCCCAGGCGAAACGTGACCCCCCCGGCGATTGCCAGGTCCCAGCGGGGCAGGGTCACCGTGAAGGCCTGTCCGCCGGTTGCCGGCGCATCAACCGACGCCACCGGTGCACGCAGCCAGAACAGCCCGTTTACCCCTGCCCAAACCGAGACAAGCTCCCTGCCCAGACGGCTGCCCACACGGACAGAGGGGCAGAGGCCCCAATCGAAGGTGGTGTCGGTCTGGTTGCTGGGAAATCCGCGCCCTTCGGACCGTACCAGGGCCGCCGCCAACCCGCCGGCTCCCTCGACGTAGACCGAGGGTGTCCGCCAGGCGAAGCTGACCGCCGGGAACAGGAGAAAACGTCGCCAGGCCACCTCCCCGGCGCCGAGTTCCACGGTGCGGGCGCCCGCGCCGGCGGCCGTCAAACGCAGACTCCAACTTCCCCGCAGCACGCGTTCCAGTTCCACCTGCAAATGGGCGGCGGCGGTGGTACCGGTGGTCAACACGATTCCTCCGCCCGCTCCCAGCGCCCACGGCCCCGGGGCGGCGCGGGGAATAGCGGAGCTCTGGGAGCTCACCACGGGCGAGCCTGGCGCGGACGTCGTCGACTCCTGAACCGCCGCAGGTGGCGGAAGCGCTGGCAGCATCGCCGGCATGGTCGGATACTGGCCAATCCAGCTCGCCGCCACCACCGCCACCGCTTCGGCCATATCCGCGCACGACGCTGTCCGCCGGAGGCGGCGGACACCCAGGGGCTGCTTCGCCCCGGCGCGCGCCAGCCGCACCTCCAATTCGGCCGTCGGCGGCGCCGGTGCGGCGGCGGTCGAGGAGACATCGCGCAGCTCAAGCCAATCCGTGGGCGGCAGCGCCGTCTCGTCGGACAACAGAGGCTTCAGCTGAGCCAGCACCTCTTCAGGGCTGGGGCACTGGGTCGTACCACGTACCTCCAGAGACGGCACGAGGAACAGGGCCAGCAGGGGCGGCCAGGCCAGCGGCAACACCGCGACATGCTACAGCAGCGACCCGCCGGCGCGCGACGGCGGGTGTCTACTTGATTATTTGGACTTCTTGAGCTTGGGCGAGATGAAGACGTGATCCTTGGGAAGGAAGGACAGGGCGTTCAGGTAAGTCTTGGTCTTGTGCGCTTCCTGTTCCTTCTGCGCGGCCTTGTCACTCAGCTTGTGCATGCCGATCTTGGCGAAGGTGATGGCGGCGAAGCTGGCGATGGTTTCCTGGACGGTGGTCAACTTTGAGTCGTACTCCTGGCGCGTGACGGTGATCTTGAGGGCCGGCTGATCGTCCAGAACGCCCACATAGGTAAGCTGCTGGAGGTCAGGCGCCTTCTGGAACATGGTGCTCATGAACTCTGCCCAGTACGTCA
>JBDSME010000336.1:0-2969 GCA_039916065.1 Polyangia bacterium | reverse complement strand
CTTCTCGCTGGTCGCCGGCGAGGTCACGGGCATGGCGGCCGGCGTCTGGAGCGCGCGCCGCTGGAAGTGGACGGGCGAGCAGATCGTCATGTCCGACAGCCTTTTCCTCGGTGCCGCGCTGGCCGGCATGGGAGTCGATCGCTTCCGCGGCGAGACGCCCCAGGTGACGCCCGGGATGGCGATAGCGGTGCTGCCCGTCATGGTCGGCGCAGCGCTGGCAGGGCATGCCCTGCAGCCCACCGGCCGCGACGTGGCGCTGATGACCAGCAGCGCCGTCGGCGCGGGCTGGCTCGGCGGCCTGGTGGCCAGCGGAGCCGCCCGCACACCGCTGTTCGACTCGCGACAGGGACAAGGCGGGCTGCTACTGGGGCTCGGCCTCGGGTACCTGGGAGGCGCCGCTGCCGGCCCGCTTACCGAGGTGGCTCCGCTCCGCTTGCAGATGGGCGGCGCCGGGCTGCTGGTGGGGAACGCCCTGGGCTACGGCGTGAACACGATGGTGTCCGGTCTGCGGCGTCACGACAGCGGCATGCTGGAACCAGGCGATGCGGAATCGTGGAAACTGGGCGCCGGCATCGGCGGGGCGGCGCTGGGCGCGGCGGCGTTCGCGCTGGGCCCGCGGCTGCGGTTTGGCGCGCGCGCCCTGCCCATGACCGCCTGGGGGGCCGGCTATGCGGCGGGGACCTACTGGCTGGCGATGGCCGCCAGTTATCACGAACAGCCGCAAGACGAAACCACCGACGCCGTGATGCGTGGCGGAATGCTGGCCACCGCCGTGGCCGGAGGTGTTGGCGGCCTCCTGCTGTCTGGCGGTTTCGCGCCCGACGCCCCCGCGCAGTGGACCGCCTTCGGCGCCACCACCGCCAGCGTCGCCGCGGCGTGGGGGGCCACCGCGCTACTGGTCGACCAGCGCGGCGCCGCCGACGGGATCGGCGTCGCCACGGGTGCGGTGCTCGGGCTCTCCGGCGGAGCAATCTTCACCCACTTGCATGCCCGCCTGCGGACTCCCTCCCTCGGAGCGGCGATGGTCGGAGCCAGCTACGGGACACTGCTGGGGGCGCTGGTGCCGTCCCTCACCGAACCCACCTGGCGGGGCGATCGCGCGACCGGAGGCGCGGCCATGCTGGGATTGGGCGGCGGCGCGTTGCTCGGGGCAACCGTCGGGGAAGCGACGGGGGCCTCGGCGGGACAGGTGGCGGTTCCCGCGGTGGCGGGAACGCTGGGGCTGGGCGTGGGCACGGGCGCGGGCCTGCTGTTTGCCGACAGCGACTCGCAACCCACCCGCGTGGGCGCCGCCGTGGGCACGGCGTCTTTTCTGGGCGGATCGTTGGTGCTCGATCACTGGTTGCGGCTGTCGGATGGGCTGGGCGCGGCGGCGCCCGGTATGGCTCTGCTCGGCGGTGGCTTCGGAGCCATGGAAGGCTCGTGGCTGGCCGGGCTGCTCGATGACAGCGGAACCGTTGCCGGCGCGCGGAGGTCGTCCGTCGGGGGCGGGGTCTTGATGGGAGCTTCGGCCGGGATCGCGGGCGGCCTGCTTCTGTCGCGTCGCTTGACGCCGCCAGCGTCGGATCTGCTGCTGACAGCGGGCAGCAGCGTGCTGCTGGCATCGGCGGGTTACGGGCTGGGCGAGCTGGCCGCAGGCGCAGACGGCCGGGGGACCACCGCCGCCACCATGTCGGGGGCGGCGGTCGGTCTGGTCAGTGGCGCGCTGATCGCCCCGCACCTTCGGCTCACCGCGCCCGTGGTGGAAGGTGGCCTGGCGTCCGCCGGGGCGGCCGGTCTGGTGGGGGCGCTGGCCCCCAGCCTGGGTGACGACACCTGGACCGATGGGCCACGCACCAACGGTGGACTGCGCCTCGGTCTGGCCGCCGGTCTGCTGGGGGGCGGCGCCGCCGCGCAGCTCACGGGGGCCACCGCGCGCGAGACCACCGCCGTCACCATCGCTGGAGCGCTGGGCTTGGGTCTTGGCCTGGGCGCCGGCAGCATGTGGCCGGATGACTCGACCGGATCGCCGACCAGATCGTCGAGCAGACCCGAGCGCATCGGCACGGTGGTGGGCGTTTCCGCGGCCGGAACCGCCGGGGCGCTGTTGCTCAGGCCGCTGCACCTGGCCGAACCCTGGTCGGCGCCGGCGGCGGGGATGGTGGTGACCACCACCGCGCACGGCATCTTCGACGGTCTGCTGCTGGCCGCGCTGCTCGATCCATCCGGGCTGCCATCCACCACGCCGGGACACCAGTTGCAGGGGGGCGCGCTGTTCGGCGGCTCGCTGGGGCTGGCCACGGGACTGCTGCTGGCGCCGCGGCTGCACATCAGCGAGGGCGACCTGTTCTTCATGTCGGGGGTGACCGTGGCCGGGGCCAGCATCGGCCGCGGGATCGCGTTGCTGGCCGCCGATCAGTCCGGACGGGGTGATTCGGCCGCCACCCTGCTGGGAGCAGTGGCGGGCACCACCGTCGGGGGGTGGGCCGCCACCAAGCTCGACGCGCAACCGGTGGACGCCACCGCGGCCCTGGTGGGTGCCGGCTACGGAGGTCTGCTGGGCGCGCTGGTGCCGTCACTCGGTGACCAGCAGTGGCCGGGGTGGAATCGCAGCACGACCGGCGGTCTCTTTCTGGGCGCAGGAACAGGGGCCGCTACCGCCGTCGGTGCGCGTCTCATGTCGCGCGCTGATGAACGGGCGGTGGGCTCGACCGCGCTCGGCGGCGGGGATGGCGCGCTCACCGGCCTGGGATGGGCGCTGTTGCTCAGCGACGACGGCAATCTCGGTGGCGATGGGGGCGGTGGCTCTTCGCGCCACCTGCGGCTGGGAACCGCGGCGGGAACCGCGGCCGGACTGGGATTGGGCATGACCAGCTGGGCGCGTCTGCGACTCGGGCCCGGAGATTCGCAGATGATCGCCGCCGCTATGGCGCTGGCCGGGTGGAACGGGCTGTGGGTCCCCGCGCTTGGTCACGCCTCCTCGGAAGACT
>JBDSME010000335.1:0-2603 GCA_039916065.1 Polyangia bacterium | reverse complement strand
CAAAAAAATCCTGGAAACCGGAGATCGCAACTTGACACGCAAGACAGATGCTCTCCCCACTTCGTGGGGCGAGGTGAGGAGCTCCTGCGCAAATCAATCAATCGAAATCACTGTGACGAGATACTAGGGAGCGTCCGCGAGCCCGAGCGTTCTCTGGACGTCTCGGTAGGCCTTGAGTTCGATGACGTTTCCGCTCGGGTCGGCCAGATACGCTTTCGCGTGCTCGTTCTCAGTGCCACCTAGCGTTGCCACTGGGGGCGCGAGAAATTTCGCACCGATCCGTTCGAGCCGCGCGATCTCCTCGCGCCACACATTCCACGGGAGTACGACCCCAAAGTGTCGTTTCCCCTGTCGCTCGACGGGCAATACCTCGTCCGGTCTGTGCTGAAGCGTGATCTGGTGACCCCAGAGCAGGACATCAAGCCACGCGTCGTGCACCCGCCCGATGCTCGCACCCAGGACTTCAACATAGAAGCGTTCGGAACTCGCCAGGTCAGAAACGGGGAGCGATAGGTGAAAGATGTATCGGTTCACCTGGCGGCCCACCTAGATCAAAGGCACACGGTCACAACTTCTGAGCGCTGGCGTTCTTCGCGCTGCGCGCCCGGGCCAGGCGCAGTCGCTTTGCTTTCATGACGATGCGGTAGGTCTGCGTCGCCTTGGGGGGAATCACCAGCGCCGACAGCGACCGCGCCGGATCGACCACCCGGTCATCGATGCGCAGTTCGAAGTGCAGATGCGGCGGGGACAGCTGCACACCGGTACGACCGACGCGCCCGATCATCTGTCCTGGCGTCACCGTCTCGCCCTCGTCCACGTCATAGGTGTCGAGGTGCATGTAGCAGGTGACGACGTGGCGCTGCGGGGCGTGCTCGATGCACACGTAGATGCCGCCGGGGCCCAATTTCCGCCAACGATACCTGGCCACTCGCGACGGAGGCAGGGAGAGGCGAGGCCTGCCCGGGAGATTGGCTCCCGCGAACAACACGGTACCTTCGGCCACGGCGCGCACCGGTTCGCCGATGGCCGCAGCCAGATCGATGCCACGGTGACGGCGCTTGCCGCCGGCGCGATCTTCGCCGCGCCCGCTGGTGGCGACGCGCGGGGCGCCTTCCAGGGGACAGATCAAGGTGGTGCCGAAGGTCGCCGTGGTGGTGGGCTCCGGCGTCTGCAGATAGAAGGCGATCATGCGGCGCCGGGCGGTCAGCACCTGATCCTCGGCGCCGCTTCCGCGCACCACGTCGCCCCAGATGAAATGGGCCACGGGACCGCGATGCGGTACCCCACCGAACGCGGCGTCGATCTCGGCGTGGCTCTTTTCCCACATGTGCAGCAGCCGGGCGCCCAGGCGCAGGTTCTCGGCGGGATCCAGCAGGGTCGAGTGGCGCCAGTCCTCCTTTTCGCCTGGTGGCGGCGGCGCGCCCGGGCTCTGGTACATCCCGGGTTGAATGCGAAGCAGACCCACACCACCGCGGGATTCACGGCCGGCGCGGCAACCGCTCTGCACGAACATCAAACCCGCCAGCAAGAAAGGATCGATTCCGGCCTCTGCAGCGGCGGCCTGAACAAGGTCGGCGAACGGCGCCGTCCCGACGGCGGCGGCAGGGCCCTCGTCAGCGGCGGAAGAGGTTGCCGGCTTGGCTCGCTGGGTGTCCCTTGATGCGGCGGCGGCTGGTCGGGTCACCCCGCGGGTGCACAGATGCTCCACGGTCAGGCGAAAACGCTGGGGGTCAATTTCCGCCGGCTGAGGAGGTTCGGCCGGCCAACGGCTGAGGTCGGCGAGCTGATGCGCGGGTGGGGGTGCCACGGGCGGCTTCCGGGCAATCCACGGTCGACCGCTGCGTGCGCTGGAGGCATTCGCCGCGGGGGCGAACACCGCCGCAGTGAGAACCAACGCGACCAGTGGGAAAGCTCGCGACAAGCATCCACTTATCTCACGTTTCGCAGACCAGTTGCACGGAAGTTCGTTCCTTCCGCCATTGCGAACAACGCAACGCATGCTGCGGCCCGCGCTGTTCCTGGCAAACGGGGCGCCTGGCCGGCGGTGCAGCAGCGCCGCCCGCGAGCGACTGGGAGCCTGCCCGTGTACGGGGACACGCTCCCGCCACCACCGCCCTCAAAGTGGCCTGACCACTCAACAGCGGGTGCCCGCGGACGATAGGGGAGGTGACATGACCGCGACTCCGGCAATCGGGAACAGGAAGGCACCGGTGCTTCGGACAAGGTCGTGCCCCTGGTCGTACTCCTTGCGGACAGGTGGCCGCACTGTCCGGAAGATGGTGGGCCTCCTTTGTAGGAGAGCGCCCGGTCGTTGTCATTGCTGGCCCGGCTGCGCTAAGAGCCGTGCATGACGCCGACGTCTATTTCAGCAGGGCCACGACGGCCGCGCGTCTTTCGGGACCCGGTTCACGGCGACATCACCTTCGCGCGCGGGCCATTTCAGCGGCTGCTGGAACAGTTGATCGACACGGAGCTGTTCCAGCGGTTGCGCGGGATTCGCCAGACGGCGGTGATGAATCTGGTGTTTCACGGCGCCGAGCATTCGCGGTTCGCGCACTCCATGGGGGCCGCGCACGTCGCCGGGCTGATGCTGGATTCGGCGG
>JBDSME010000334.1:0-2720 GCA_039916065.1 Polyangia bacterium | reverse complement strand
GGCGCTGTTTGCGGCAGGCTTCCTTGGTGCAGATCTTGTACTGGTGGTGGGCCCCCAGCTTCCCGCGCCGCCAGCTCATGAAGTGCTTGCGGCAATAGCCTTTGGCCCTCAGCGCAAGCTGGCACTTGTCGACGGTGCAGGTGCCACGCGCCGACACCGCGGCGGGGGCAGCGTCCGCGGAAGCGGCGGTCGACTCCACCTTGGGGGTTTTGGCCTTGGGGGTCTTGGCCCCGGGAGCTTTCGCGGCTGCTTTCTTTTCAGGCATTTCGGGCAACAGGATAGGCGGACCTGGACCCGAGTCAAGCACGGAAGGGCCCCCGCCGCCCGGGCGGTACCCTGGGCCGCACCCTGGGCTGTACGATGGACGGTATGTCTTCCGCCGTCGCCGAGCCGCTCGCGGCTCCCGAGTGCCCCGAGGCCGGGGATGCCGACCAACAGCTGCGAAGGGACGCGGAGCGACACGTCAACGACATCCTGAACCTGGCGGTAGAGCACCAGCGGGCGGGTGCGGCGGTGGTGGTTTCAGATGGAAGGTGTGGCCTGGCCCGCTGCCTGGCTGCTGCTTACCGCGCCTGTCTGCCGGCTGCCCTTCACCTGGATTTCGACCAGCTGCCGCCAGAGGCCATCCTGCAGGCCTTCGAACCTTTGCGCCCGGGCGAGCTGGTGGTGCTGATCCAGTCCACCAGCTTTCGCCTGGAGACGTTTCGGATTCGCGTGGAGCTGTTCAAGCGAGGATTGAAGGTGATCGAGCACCCCCACCTGCAGCGGATGCGGCCGGCCGAGTACGATCACTACATCGCCGCCCTGGCCTATGATCCCCTCTACTACCGCGGGGTGGGCCGGGCGCTGCAGAAGCGGATCGATCGGGCGGCCAGCGCCGTGGTGGAGAGCGGGGCGACCGAGGCGCTGGTCTATCAATCGGCGTTCGAGCCCGCCAAGCTGAACATCGGCGACTACGCCGGCATGAACAACGTTGGCGGGCAATTCCCCATCGGTGAGGTGTTCACCGAGCCACGCGAGCTGGAATCGGTCAACGGGCGCGTGCGCATCTTCGTCTTCGGCGACACTGCCTTCCATGTGAACGTCCCCCCCGGGCCCATCACCCTGGTGATTCGCCAGGGAAAGGTGGTGGACGCCATCGATTCCACCGCGGAGTTCGATCGCGTGCTGGCCAACATCCGGGCCGACGAAGAGGTGTGGGTGCGCGAGCTGGGGTTCGGGATGAACCGTGCCCTCACCCCACAGCGGCGGGTCAGTGACATCGGCACCTACGAGCGCATGTGCGGCATTCACCTTTCGCTCGGCGCCAAGCACGGCGTCTACAACAAACCGAACCTGAAGCGGCGCGGGGCGAAGTACCACGTCGATGTCTTCGCCGTCAGCGAACGCGTGCTGCTGGATGGCGAGACGGTGTTCCACGACGGCGGCTGGACCGTGGGCGAGACCTGAGCAAGGCGCGGCACGACGCACGCACCTCGCCCGCGGGTTCAGAACCGACCCGCCACGCCGGCCAGGGCGCCGCCACCAGCGCGCGCCACCGAAAACGTCGGAGTCAGGCTGGCGTGACTGGACGGCGGCGAGGAGACCGGGACGTCCCGTGCCAGTACCGCCGCGTCGATGACCGTGGCGGCGATCATGCCGCCGAGAAGTCCCAGGCCGGCCCCGGCCAACCCGCAAAACTCTTCTCCCGACGAACAGCTCGACCGGTCAATTGCAACTCCCACCACCGCTCCTGCGATCGGACTAAGCACGTGAATAAGAAAGCCCCCCACGCCGCGGCCCGGATCGCCGTGAATCCCATGGACCACCGGGCTGGCTAGGAAGTAGGGCGCGAGCGCCAGACTGTTCCCTGAGGTTGCCACCGCCACGGCCACCGACAGCGCCAGGCCGAGGACGTCACCGAGTACGATCTGCCCTCCGTAGGACACTGTAGTCGGCGGTGTCGGAGAGGGCTGCTGATGCGTCCGCGCTGCGGGCACCTCCCGACCCGCTACCTGCGGTGGTGCCGCTACCTGTGGTGGCGGTGTCGCTCGAAGGGATGACGGCGGCACGGTCACTATCGTTTCCGGCGTCATCCCTGGCGTGACGGCTGTGCCGTCGTAGGGAGGGGGTTCCGAAGGAGTCGCGGGCGACGTCTCAGCCGAGACCGGCGGCTTGGGAACTAAATTTAGATCCCCACCGCCGGTTGTCGCGGCCGCTCCGGGCCCGACAGGGGCAGCACCCTGCGCGTGAGCCAACGGTCTCGTCCCGAAGACCACGACCAAGCTGACTATCAGTGGCGCACAGGATTTTCGAAGCATGCCCCTGACCAGGCAAACGGCATTCCACACTTGCCAGGACGCCGCCGCGCCGGCACGCCGGTGAAACCGGTGGATATTCACCACCGACCGGCGCCCGGTTCGACGCCGGGGATCAGCTCTTGGGGAACGTCAGCACGACCACCGCGTAGGCCGGCACCTGCACCGTCACCCGGTTGTTGGTGTCGTTCGTCGAGAAAATCGGGGCTGACATGACCGGGCCATCCTGATCGGTCATGACGGCAGCGTAGGTGTAACTGGTCCCCACACACGGGAGCTTGGCGCCAGCGGCCAGTCCGGCCACGCTCACGGTGGCGGCCGCGATGGCGCTGGGGCTGGTGTTCACCAGCATGATGCCAATGCTACCGTCGGCGTGCTTGGAGGCATGCGCCTGGAACAGACCGTTGGCGAACGCAGCCGGCG
>JBDSME010000333.1:0-2580 GCA_039916065.1 Polyangia bacterium | reverse complement strand
GCACCGGACCGTCCTTGAAGGCGTCCAGGGAGCGATGGCCATCGTGGTAGCAGACGGCGTCCGTGGTGCTGAGATAGGCCACCCACCCGGTTTCGATGAGCGGGATCAGCCACGCCTGATGCTGGCCCGACACCGTCACCGGACCGGAAACCGCCACCGTCAGGGGATAGCCGCCGCCGATGGCGTCGTCCAGGATGGTGTACACCCGCCGCAAAAATGCCCCGCCGAAGGCCGGGAAGCAGTGCCGGAGCAGCTCGTCGAGAGTCTCGCATTCGTCGACACGTCGAACGTCGACGCGCGTGCGGCGCCCCGGCCCGCCCGGCGCCGCGGACGCCGACGCGGTGCCAGCGCCACCATCCAGGCAGGGCTTCTTGGTGCTCATCGGCTGCTGCTATAGGTCAGCGGGCCATGCGTGGCAAGCAGAATCAAGGGGGCCGCCGGTGCTGGCCGGTGCTGGCCGGTGCTGGCGCCGCGACCCTGCCGGCTGTGCCCGCGTCCCTAGTTCGCCATTCGATTACCGGGGGGAGCCGCCCATGAGCGGGCCTGCCGGTCGAGGTTTTGGTAGTTTGCTGCGAACGTGTACCAACTGGCGGTCTTTGCGGTTTTTGCGGTCGGCGTGATCCTTCGCCTGCCGGCGTTCGGGCGGATGCTGCTTTCCGACGACGAGGCCATCTATGCGACGACGGCTGACGCGCTCACGCGCGGGGCTCTGCTTTACCGCGACGTCGTCGACCACAAGCCGCCGCTCATCTACCACGTCTACCAGGCGGGGTTTTCCATCCTCGGCCCCTACAATGTGCACGGCGCGCATCTGCTCGTGCTCGTCGCGGTGCTGTTCACCGCGGGCATGCTGTTCGCGATGGGGCGAGAGCATTCGCGAGCTGAGTCGTCCGAACCTACCCAGTCATCCGAATTGGCTGGGTCATCCGAATTGGCTATCGCGGCGCTGGCGGCTCCGGCGCTATTCCTGGTTTTTTCGACGACCTGGCATGACTACGACGCGCTCGCGGCGAATTGCGAGCTCTTCTTGCTCGCGCCGCAGACGCTCGCCGCCTGGATGCTTCTGCGCGCCGTCAATAGCCGCGCCACCGGTACGCGCGCGGCCGTCACCCACGCGGCGGTCGGGGTTCTGATCGGCACGTCGGCACTCTTCAAGTATCAAGGGGTGACCTTCCTGGGCACGTCATTTGGCTTACTCGGCTGGTACGCGCTGCTCCGGCGCACCACGTGGCGCTTCGCCGGGGCCATGGCGCTTTCACAGCTCGTTGGCGTGGTGATACCTCCGGCCGCCTACCTCTGGTGGTGTGCGGCGGGCGGCAACGCGGCGGCCGCGGTGTACTGGTTTCGGTTCAACTTCTCTTACGTGGGAGCGGGCTTGACCGGCGTCGCCGCTCTCCAGCGTGGGCTGTCGCGCCTCGCGCTCATCGGGGGCGTCGCGGCGGTACCGTACGTGCTCGGGGTGGCGAACGCGGTTTCCACTTTCGCCGGCGTCGGGCGCGTGATTCGCCGACGAGAGCCCGAGGCCGCTGCCCGGCCCGGTTTGCCTTCATGCGTATCGGTGCTGGCGTCGCTGTGGCTCGCCACGTCGGCGATCGCTGTGACGGCGGGTGGTCGCTACTTTGGCCACTATTTTCACCTCTGTCTGCCCCCGCTCTGTGTGCTTGCGGCGCCGTCGTTCGCGCGGCTGTGGAACAGGGGATGGTCACGACGGGCGCCGCTGGTGGCGCTGTGCGCCCTCCCGGCACTGTCGTTTTTCTCGCTCGCCACCTTCGCGCGGCCGCTCGGCGCCGCGCTCGACGAGCACGAGCCGCCGTACGATGAGGTCGCGGCCCGCATCGCCTCTATCACGGCCGCGAGCGACAGCATCTTCGTGTGGGGGAACTCGCCGCAGCTCTACATCCTCGCGCGTCGGTCGATGGGGACGCGGTTCTCGTTCTGCAATTACATGACAGGCGAAAGTCCGGGCACGCCGACCGAGACGGGCGCGCGCGACGCCGACGAGAACCAGCTGCCCGCATCCTGGCAAATGCTGTTCGAGGATCTCGAGCGCCAGCGGCCAGCGCTGTTTGTCGACGCAGCGGCGGCGGGCTGGGACGGCTACGAAAAGTTCCCGCTCGCCCGCTACCCGCGCCTACGCGATTACGTGGACGCGCACTATCGCCCGGTCGAAGTGTCGGCCGGCGTCGTCTTGTATCGGCGGGACCTGATGGGGTCTCCCAGAAGATGATGGGCTCGTCCACGCAGGTGGACAGATCGAACAGCATGAACTCCAGCGCTTTTTCCTGGGGAGACAGGTCGGTGGTCACGCATCCTCTGTGCGAGCCGACGTTCTTCGTTGGTTCTAAGACGATCGAGTGTCGCTGGCGATCCGTCCGCCCACCAGGCCGACCAGGCGGGCGCCAAGCGCCGCTGGCACCCGGACGTCGTGCGACGCGGCCACTATAGTCAGATTGTCGGTCAGGTTGTCGCCGCCGTCGACTGACCGCAACTCGCGCAGCAACGCCAGCAAATCGTCCACGCGTTCGGCGTCAAGGGCACTGGTTGGTTCATCGAGCAGCAAAACCTCCGGCTTCATGACCA
>JBDSME010000332.1:0-3931 GCA_039916065.1 Polyangia bacterium | reverse complement strand
GTCGGACCGAGCTACACCACGCAAGCGGACCTCGGCGCGAAGGGCAACCCCAAAGGGATGAGCTTCAGCGTGCAGGTGACAAGCAAGATCTTCGATGGCAAGGACACCACGCTCAGGGCGTCGGTCAGCGCGACCCGAACGGTTCGAGCCTACGTGCCGGCCATGTACAAGGACGGCACGCCCGCGCCCGTGCTGATCATCCAGGACGGGCCCGGGGACTTGAGCCAGGTCTCGAACGCTCTGGACAATTTGACAATCTCGACCGACCCGAAGCGGAAGTTGCCGCCCTTCATCGCCATCGCCGTGCCGAACGGCGGCGGCGACAGCATTGGCAGCGAGCGCGGTCTCGAATACGACACCGTCTCCGATCGCTATGCCCGGTACATCAACGAGGAGGTCATGCCGGCGGTCCAGGCCGCTCTCAAGGCGACCTACCCGAATGTGAAGTTCGACCCCAATCCAAGCGGCAGGGCCGCGCTTGGCTGCAGCTCCGGTGCCGCCGCGGCGTTCACGATGGCCTGGCTTCGCCCGGACCTCTTCTCACGGGTGATCGCCTATTCGGCGACGCTGGTGGCACAACAGAACTCCAAGCAGCCCGAGGCAGCGATGTACCCGCACGGCGCGTGGGACTACCACTCCGATCTCGAGCTGATAAAGAACGACAAGATGGGGCGCGAGAAGACGTTGCGCATTTTCCACAACGCCAACGAAAGGGACAACGGCGCCACCGCGGCCGAGTCCGGTCGCCACAACTGGCTCATGGCCGGGATGCGAACGGCGGCCGCCCTGAAGGCCAAAGGCTTCCACTACAAGTACGTCGAGGGCCTCGGTCAGGGACACTGTGCCGGCCAGGTGCGATCATCAACCTTGGCCGATGCGCTCGTCTGGGTGTGGCGCGGGTACCAGCCTGCGTCCAACTGACGGTCGAAGCCGGCCCGCAACAGACGCGCGTTGCACAGCCGCGCCGGGGAGCAGGCCCCTCACAGGCGGCCGATGTCGCCTTCGCCGACCCAGCCCTCGAGGCCGTTGGCCAGGCGGATGCGGACCCAGTTCTGGTCGCGATCCAGCATCCGCACGCGCAGGCCGGCGTGAACCTCGAAGGTGGTTCGATAGTTCGGATCGGCCCCCTCCTTGACCGGAACCTCGTCCGCCAGCACCACGCCGAAGGGGACGCGGTCCAGCGCCACCCGTCCCACCAGCAACGCGGCGGCCAGGGCGGCCCCAACCCCCAACACGGCGGCCACCGCTCCCCACGCCGGGGGATCGTCGTCGCCCGCGCGATTTGCGCCCAGCCGCTGCGCCCGGACCACCAAGACAACGAAGAAAGACAGGTAGAACGCCAGGAACAGCCAGGTCTCGGTGGACAGTGACAGTTCGGTCACCGCCCGTACCCACAGGGGATCGCGGTCGGCCCCCTCCAGCTTATCGTGCACGCGCCGGCCCACCACCTTCCGCGCCTGCGCCAGGTTGTAGCGGGCATCGTCGGCGGCGGCGTCCAGATCCAGGGTGCGTTCCCACGCCCAGATGGCGCGTCCCAGCTGCCCGCGGCGGTAGTAGGCGTTTCCCAGGTTGTAGGCGAGCTCTGCCGACACGACACCTTGTTGCTCGAGTTGTTCGTAGGCGGTGACGGCGGCAGCGAAGTCGCCGCGCAGGTAGGCATCGTTTCCGCGCTTCCAGGCATCGTCGAGAACGTCGGCGCGGGCAACGCCGACGGACCAGCGGACCGAGCCGCCCTCCAGAGCGCCGCCGCCGGTACTGCCGAGACAGATGACAAGCCCCAGCGCCACGGCTGCCAGCATGCGGCCATACCCGCGACCGTTCACGCGCCCGCCCCCACCGCGCCCGCCGGGGGCAATTTTTCGATGACGTCGATGAGCCCGCTGGCCGTTTCCTGGATGGGACCGAGGGACGTCGCCGCGTCGCCGACCGCGGGGCGGGGAGCGAATCGCCCATGGTCGCACTCCTCCAGCAACGCGATCACCCGATCGATCTGCGCGGCGGGAAAAGCCCGCTCTGCCAGCAAAGCGCGCAGCTCGTCCAGCCGCAACCCCTTCACGGGCTGCCCCAGCCGCGAGGACAACGCCTCGCGCATCACCCGGTCGATCTCGATGAAGAAGGGGGAAACTTCGCCGCGCTGCCGGTGCCCCTCGGCTGCTGCCAGGTGCGCGCGCACCTTCTTGCGGGCCCGCCGACGCCGGCGCGCCCCCGTGTCATCCGCCAGCCGGTCGCGCACCCGAAAGAACAGCATCGCCAGCGCGAACCCCAAAGGGGGAACCGCCAGCGCCCCCAGAAATCCGCCCGTGCGGAAAAACGTGGTGCCAAGATCGCGGCGCAGCCCGGCGCGCGCGTGCAGCGGGCGAATCTCCGCGGCAATGACGTTCTCACTGAAGGCGGGCAGCGTGGCGGTGGCCGCGCCCTTGGGGGCCAGTGCACCCTGCCCGCCGGCCGCCGCCAGGGCGGCGTCGCCGGTGGCGGTCAGGACGATGGGCGCCGTCTCTTGCCGCGCATAGCGGCGGCCCTCCGGCAGGGCGGGATCAAACACGTCCAGGACCAATCCCGGAAAGGTCACGGCACCGGGACGTTCCGCCAGCAACAGCACCTCCGCCGTCTTGGTGCCGCTGATGCCGCTGGCCGGGTCGACCACCACGTTCACCCGCGGTTCGTAGGCCTTCCACCCCGCCACCTTGGGAATGGCGGGCAAGGCCACCTTGCGAACGTTGCCGCGGCCGGCGATCTCGATGGTCAGGGTCACCGGCTCCCCCACGGCGACGGTGGCGCGATCCACACGAGCCGTCAGGGTGAAGGTACCGACGTTCGCCGGATCAAACCCCGGGGGTTGCCCGGCTCTGGGCAGCGGCAACACGTCGATCACCGTCGGCGTGGCGCGAAGGTGCTGGCTGCGCACGGCGTTGCCGAAGAAATCCGACCGCGAGATCTCGGCTTCCATCGGGGTGATGGTCAGCTTCCCGGAACGCAGCGGGAACAAGGCCTTCTTCAGGACCGTGCCCACCTGGTAGGACCGGCCCTGCACCGTCTCCTGGGTCAGCACCAGTCCACCACGCCGCGCGGGAACCGCCACGTCTTCGGTCCAGAAGCCTTCGGTGTGCGGCTCCACCTGGGTGTCGTACTTGTCCGCGGGCTCGTTCATGTAGAGGTACCAGGTCGCGGAAATGGCTTCGCCGACGAACGCTTTTTGCTTGTCGGCCACCAGGCGGATGAAACTGCCGCCCTGCGCGGCCTCGGGGGGCGGCGCGGCGGGTGAACCGTGGGGATCAGCAGGGTCAGGGGGTGGCGGCGACGCAGCCAGTGGCGGCGGACCGGCGGGGGCTCCCGACGCCAGCGCTGCGACGGTGACGGGGTTGGAGCGGAATTCCTGTCCGTTCACGCGAACGCGGGCCGGACCGATGGTGACGGTCCCTTTCTGGGTCGCCGCCAGCTCGTACCGCCAGGAGTAGCTGATCTGGACAAACATGCCAGCGCCGCCGAACTGCATCTGGGTGGACTGGTTGGGCGCCGCGGGCGTGCTCAGGACGCGCACCCCCTTGAACTCCGGCGGCCGATAGTTCGACACCTGATCGTTCCCCACGCTCAAGGTGACCTGATAGACGAAAGACTCGCCGGCGGTCACCTGATTGCGGTCCACCTCCGCGATGAGCTTGGGCGCCTCCGCGTGAGCCGCTCCGGTCGCGCAGATCGACAGGGCACAGCACAGGAGCAGGACGGACACGGCCCTCGCGCGGGCCACCGCCCGTGCTCCTGCGGGACAGGCGAGGAGGGGCCGAAAGTTGCTCAGACGATTGCTCATGCGCAGGTCACCGCCGGGGATCTACCAGTCTCGGGTGGGCGGCGCCCGGCGAACGGCACGCAACAGGGCCCGCTGTTTCTCCAGGTCCTTGGGACTCTTCTCCAGGCTGTCCAGCACCGATTGCAT
>JBDSME010000331.1:0-7339 GCA_039916065.1 Polyangia bacterium | reverse complement strand
GGAACGGCTGTCCAAGAGCGACGATGCCCTGGCGCAGAGCCGCGCCGACGAGCGAAAATTTCGGCACAGCGCCATGCACGATTCGCTTACCGGCCTGCCGAATCTGACCCTGTTCACGGACAGGGTGGACAAAGCCATCGCGCAGGCGAAACGCCACAACTGGCGCCTGGCGGTCATCTTCATCGATCTGAACGGGTTCAAGATGATCAACGATACGCACGGGCACGAGACCGGCGACCATGTCTTGCAAATGGTGGGGCAGCGCCTTCAGGGCGCGGTGCGAGCGGGCGACACCGTAAGCCGACGAAGCGGCGACGAATTTCTCCTTCTCATGCTGGAAGCCAAGAACGAACCAACGGTCGCGGCATTCGCGCGCAAGATCCTGGACATCATCGGGGTGCCTTGCGGGGTTGATGGCGTCAGCTTTGCCGTGACAGCGAGCATCGGCATCGCGCTCTACCCCGACCACGGCTCTTCACCGAGGGAACTGCTGAAGGGCGCCGACGCCGCGATGTATGTGTCGAAGCAACAAAAGATTGGCCCCGCCTTTTATAGCCAGGCCGCTGCTTCCGCTCCGAGCCACCCCACGACCGACCACAAGCGTTCCGCCGCGAAGTAAACGGCCGGTCGGTGCCGCTGGTGGTCGCCGAAAGCCAGACGGCGCGTGGATTCGGGCCGTCGTCGCAGCTCCTTCTCGATCCGCGGCGCCCCGTACCGAGCTTCAGCTCGGTGAAGATCGCCGCGACCCGGACGTCGAGCTACGGGGCCCCGCGTCACCTCGGCCCGCTCCTCGCTGTCAGCGCTTGCGGCCGCGGGCGCCGGCCAAAGAAGACTCATCGAGCAGGCGGGAGCGGCGTCGGGGGAGCCATTCATTCGAGCGCATCTAGAAATCGGTCCACCATCCCTCGAAACTTCTGCGCGCGAGGCACCGTGGGTGCATACCTACCAGGTCTCTCGGGGCAGGTCGCTCCTCGAGAGGAGGCCGTGACCTGTTCTGGAGACGCGCTCAATCAATGAGCGCGTCTGCCCTCCGTGGCAGGTTTTGGTCACATCGAACGATAGGAGGTCAGTCATCATGGCAAAAGCATACGTGGTTGGCAGTGGCATCGCGGGGCTCTCCGCGGCTGCCTTCCTCATTCGCGAGGGCCGTTTTGATGGCTCCGACATTCATGTTTTGGAGGAGGAGAATCGGAAGGGCGGGAGCCTCGACGCCGGCGGAACTCCCGCCGCGGGTTACACGATGCGGGGCGGCCGCATGTTCGAGTTGCAGTTCCGCTGTACCTACGACTTGCTTGGCTCGATCCCCTCCCTCGACAACCCCGCGAAGTCGGTGACCGAGGACACCTTCGAGTTCCATAAGGACTTCACCTGGAGCGACCAGGCGAGGTTGGTCGACGAAACCGGGCAGATCGCCGAGTTCCACTCCATGGGCTTCTCGGAGCGCGACCGGCTCGAACTGGTCAAGTGCGCCGCGATGCCTGAGCGCCTGCTGGACGGAAAACGAATCACCGATTGCTTCAGTCCGCACTTCTTCACCACGAGCTTCTGGTTCATGTGGTGCACGACGTTCGCCTTCAATCCATGGCACAGCGCCGTCGAGTTTCGGCGATACCTCAACCGATTCATTCACCTGTTTCCTACGTTCGATACGATGTCTGGCATCTATCGAACGCGGTACAACCAATTCGACTCCATCGTGCGGCCTCTGCTGGCGTGGCTGAACGAGCGTCACGTTAACTTTCAAACCGGTACCCGGGTAACCGACCTCACGTTCGCCGAGGGACGTGGCATCACCGTCACGAAGCTCCACCAGACGCGCGACGGGCGCCCGGAAGAGATCGCGGTGGGGCCCGATGACCTCGTCTTTGTTACCAACGGCTCGATGACGGCCAACTCTACCCTCGGCTCGACCGACACGGCGCCGGTGATGGACCCGTCGCGCTCGGCGGGCTCGTGGCGTCTGTGGGAGACACTCGCGCTCAAACGCCCGGAGTTCGGACACCCGGCGGCGTTCACCCAGTTCGTAGCGGATTCCAAGTGGGAGTCTTTCACGGTGACCACGAAGAACCCCAGCTTCTTTGAGCTCATGGAGAAGTTCACCGGCAGCCCGGCGGGCAAGGGTGGGCTCATCACGTTCAAATCGTCCAACTGGCTGATGACCATCGCGCTGAACCGCCAGCCGCACTACCGGGAGCAACCGGGGGACACCTTCGTGTGGTGGGGCTATGGCCTCTTCCCTGACAAGGTCGGCAACTATGTTCCCAAGAAGATGTCCGAGTGCACAGGCCGAGAGATCCTCCACGAGCTGCTGTGCCACCTGAAGTTCGACCAGCAGCGTGACGCCATTCTCGACTCCTCCATCGTCATTCCTTGCATGATGCCGTTCATCACCAGCATGTTCCTCGCGCGCAAGCGAGGCGACCGCCCCGACGTCGTCCCCAGCGGGTCGACCAACCTGGCCTTCATGGGCCAGTTCGCCGAGACGCCAGACGACGTCGTCTTCACCGTCGAGTACTCGGTGCGAACTGCCTGGGAGGCCGTCGCAGGGCTTCTTAAGCTCGAACGGCAGCCCCCTGCAGTCTACAAGGGCCAGCACGACCCCCGGGTCTTGGTGCACGCACTGGAGACCATGCACCGCTAAACGGGCGGCGGGCGCGAGCCCGTTGTGAGCTTGGCGCGGACAAGTCATCGCCCCGTCGTGGCAGCCCCACGGTCACCGCCGGCGCCGCGCTCGATGTTGACCGTTGACCCGTGGCTGGCCGACTAGACCGACACCCCGCTTCCTTCTGGCTTCGGACGGCCAGCAGGAACACGGTGTCGTCCTCCTGAGCGCAGCGGTACAGGATCTTCCGCGTGTCACGAGCTGGCGAAGAGCGCGAGACGTACCAGCTTGCGCTCACCGTCGAGGTGGTGCGCGGCCCGCCCTGTTACCACCACTTTGGATGTGCGCGAGGTCGAGGCTCTCGGCGACGCGCAGCGGCTCCAGCCACGATGGGCCTTCCCGCCGAGCCGCCCCTCGTCTCTGCCGCCCGACCGCCGCCGCAACAGTCTCTGTGGACCTCACCCAGACCCTGACCTCACCTGCCAATCTGGTTTTCCTGCGCGACCGCCAGGCGCGTCGGCACACGTCCGTCCCCACCTCGCATCTGAGCCTCGAAATCCGCTTGTTGCCGCCCCAGTGCCTCAGGCCGCCCCCCACAATCCTCTCTTTCCCCCCATCCTCCCCGGAGCCCCACCCCACCTCACTGTCGCCCAATGCCCCCTTCGAATCCCTTATCCTCAGTCCGACCGCGACGGCCAGCACGGTCCATTTGCGGGCTCGACATTCTTTCTCCTGGATTGCGATCCGGGCGCCCGATGGGCAAGATGAGCGAGAACTGTGATATCGAAAGCCCGGTCCCGGTCGCTGATGAGCCGCCACGCGCTTCTGCTTCGCGGCGTGAACGTCGGCATCAGGAACAGCCTGCCCATGGCGGAGCTGCGGAAGATGCTGGCGGACGTGGGGTGCACCGACGTGCAGACCTACGTCCAAAGTGGAAACGCGGTCTTCGCCACCAAGCTGGCCGAAGCGGGGTTGATTAAGGCGATCGAACACGCGCTCGAGCGATACATGGGCCGGCCGATTGCGACGATCCTCCGCACCGCGGCGCACTTGAAGGCCATCGTGGACGCCAACCCATTCGGCAAAGTTGCGAAGCAACCCAAGTACCTCTGCGTGACCTTTCTGTCGCACGCGCCGACCAAGCTCGAGATCGCGCCGCTCGCCGCGCACGACTGGGCGCCGGAGTTATTCCAGGTCGCCGGCCGTGAGATTTATACCTGGCATCCCGACGGCCAGGGCCGCAGTCCCCTGGCCGCTGGGCTGGGAAAACTGCGCCTGCGGGGCGCCGTCACGACGCGCAACTGGAACACCATCCTAAAGCTGCGGGAGATGCTTGGCGAAGCATAAGGGGCCAGCTGACGATCGTGCGCCCGCAGCCGAGGTCGACTACCTCACCCCGTGGTGGGCCAAACCAGGCCGGGGCCGCCGGTCCTTGTTACTGAATACCTGTCGAGGGCCAACCGCCGCCCCCGGTGACGGCGAGTTGTCCGTGGTGCCCGGGGGACGAAGCGATGGACGCACCGGCTTCGAGACGGCGAATTTCGCGCAACACCCGCTGTCGCCGTGCCGACGGCCAGGGAGAGAGCACGATCGGCTTGGGCATGCCCAGGCGCGCACCGAGCTGCGCCAGCGCGCGGCCCATGGTGCAAACGGCGACGCGGTCAAAGCCGCCCCGTTCCATCTCCAGGCAGAGAAGCTCGCGCGCCCATGTTGGCCACAGCCATCCGAAGTCGTGCTAAAGGCGGCTATTCGCCGCGCTTCGAGCACCGCCTCCGCGCCCGCTACCTGTGAAAGACATGCATCGCACACCCTTGCTTCAAGCCGCGCCGCCGACGTCTGTCCCAAAAACGATCGGCCGCCTTCTTCTCGGTGCGTTCTTGATCTTCGCCGGTGTGAGCCACCTGACCTTCGCGCGCCACGACTTCCTTGCGCAGGTGCCCAAGGCGCTGCCGTTCAGCGAAGACTTCATCGTCGTCGCGTCAGGGATCGTCGAGATCGCGCTCGGGCTCTCGCTGGTCTTCTTGCGCCATCAGCGCATTCTCGTTGGCGTGGTCGTGGGCGCCTTCTTCATCGCCGTCTTTCCTGGGAACATGACGCAGTACATGAACCACGCGAGCGCCTTCGGTCTCGACACGGATATGAAGCGCCTCGTTCGCCTCTTTTTTCAACCACCGCTCGTGATCTGGGCGTTGTGGAGCACCGGTGCCTGGGGGTGGCTCTGCGGCAAGGAATGATGCTGTCCGCGCGCGGCTGGAGAGATCGTATCTGGCCATCTGGCGGCTGGTTTCCACTTGTTCGACGGGTCGCCGCCGACCTTCGGACCACCGTTCCGCCTCTATCGCCGAGGCCCCATTCTTGAATCGCCAGACCCGGCGTACTAGCGTTGAAGCCGATGAGATCGTTCGTACTGGCAGCGGTGGTGCTGATGTCGAGTTGTGGTGGCAACGACGAGGGCAATCGCGTGGACATCTCTGGTCGCTCGCCCGGCGTGGCGGCCACCCTTTCCGCGGAGGCGATTTGCCAGACGGCGGCCAAATGCGGCGCTGTCCGCGTCTCATGCAGCGGAAGTGGCAGCACCACGGGAGGGGCCGATCCCACTACATGCACTGGATCCATCGACCCGGTTTCCTACGACGAATGTTACGCCGACGCGAAGCCTGACCTCGAAAAGGACCTCGGGTGCCGCGCCTTTACCCCCGACGAAGAAGCGATCATCGAAGATTGCATCAACGCACTGGCCAGCGCATCGTGTGCCACTCAGGCCGAGGCCGATGAGGACGCTCGTCGAGCACAGATGGGCCTCGCAGGAACAAGCCGTCAGCCCGCCAGTTGCGCCCAGTTGAATGAAGTCTTCCGGCTGTGTGGCTGAATGCAGCGAACCGCCGACCCCACCGTTCTTGGCGCTGCCTTCGACGTTGGTTGAGGGCACGGAACCACGGAACAAAGAGGGCTTCGTGGATCAGGGATACGTCGGTGACCAGCAGTCCCACGCTTCGGCCGTGGGAGCGGCCTCCCCCACTTTCGTGGGGCGAGGCGAACTCCCACGCAATCAATCAGTCATATCTACTGGCGGAAGGGTGCGGCTCAGGGATTGGCGCCGCCCATGATCCAGTCGTCGATGGTGGCGATCTGCGCCATCGTGAGGCAGGCCCGGGGTTTGGTGCTCGTGGTCGAGCATTCGTCGGGCATCCGCGCGTTGGTACAACCGGCCATTGGTCCTTTGATCACCTGACTGATGACGCTTGCGGCGGGGTTGCCGGCAACCACCAGGGTCTTGGTCTTACACATCGCCATGGTTTTGCTCCCGTTCGGCATGCCGCCGACCAGGCGGCCTCGCAGGCCGGCGTTGTTGGTCAGATCGACGTGGGGTCCCGCAGGCTGATGGCACATTCCGGTGCCGCAGCTGCTACCCATGATGGTAGCGACGGCCGCGAAGGAGGGGCCGCTTCCGGAGCCGCCGGTGCCCATGCCCATACTCCCGCCGGTGCCCATGCCCATTCTTCCGCCGGTACCGGTGGCGGCACCGCCGCTCCCGGGCGCCCCCCCGGACGCGCTGTCCCCGCCGGTGCCCGCGATAGCGCCGCCGGTGCCTGTCGCGCCACCGGTGTTTGTCGCGCCGCCGCTGCTTGTCGCGCCGCCGCTACCGGTCGTTCCGCCCGAAGCATTGGTGCCGCCAGTCGCCACACTACTGCCACCGCTCCCCGCAGGCTTTCCCCCGGTTCCGTCTCCTACCGCCGGGTCCGCGGGCGAGCATCCGAACACCATCAGACCGGTTACAAAGATCGTCGAAAAAGGGACCAATTTCATCTACATCTCCTGATTGCGGAAAGGGAAGGGGCCACCAAGAGCCCCCACGTGAACTGAACATTTATGTTGCCAGCTCCTGGAAACGTCAGATGAAAGCGCCAATCAAACCGGCGGCCGTCTCAATACGTTCCGTCTGGGGCAAAAAGGGAACTATGTTGGCGCGTTACGGACGCGTCCGGATGCGTCAGAATTTGTTGCTTATGGCCAGAAAAGTCATCTTATCGTTGGTCTCGCGCAGACGACCTGACAGCGTCCGCACGAGATTCCAGAGCAGGTCGTAGGCCAGATCGCGGTCGACGAAGAGGACGTCTTCCAGGTCTTCCTTCCGGATCACGAAGACCTCTGAAGTCTCGTGAGCCTTGGCGTCGGCGCTCCGTGGCGCGTCGTCGATCAAGGCCATCTCACCGAAATAGTTTCCCGGACGCAGCACCGCCAGGGCCTCTTCCCCCATCCCGGCTACCTCACGGCTGATGCGCACGGCGCCGCTCAGGATCAGGTACATCTTGTCCCCCACCGCCCCCTCGGAAAAGATCACCGCCCCGGCCGGATGTTTCTCGCGCACGCCGATGGCGGCTATGCGCTTGAGGTACTCGGGACGAAGCCCTTCGAACATATGCACCTTGGCCAGCAGCTCCAGCGCGTCGGCCGCCGACGAATCCTCCGCCACAGCCCGGGAGATCTGACCGCTGGACGCGCTGTCGTCGTCAATCACCGCACCCATTATGCCAGAGATCCTTCGATCCCACAGCCGCGCGATCCCACAGCCGCGCGGTCCCACAGCCGCGCGGTCCCACAGCCGCGCGGTCCCACAGCCGCGCGGACTGTTCGGTCAGTGGTGGTGGTGATGCGCCAGGAAGCGTTCGGCGTCGATGGCGGCCATGCAGCCGGTGCCGGCGGCGGTGATGGCCTGCCGGTAGACGTGATCGGCGA
>JBDSME010000330.1:0-4774 GCA_039916065.1 Polyangia bacterium | reverse complement strand
TCTCCACCACGGCGGTGGCCCTGGCCGGCCTGGCCGCCATCGTCGGTCACATGTTCACCATCTTCCTGAAAGGACAGGGTGGAAAAGGGGTGGCCACCTCGCTGGGCGTGGCGCTGGGGCTGTCACCGCCCCTGGCGCTGCTGTGCTTCGCCGTGTACGCGCTCGCTTACGCGGCCACCCGCCTGTCGTCCCTGGGATCACTGCTGGGCATCTGGTCCTTCCCGGTGGCGGCGCTGGTCCAGGGTCGACTGGCGCGCGAATACATCTGGCTGTCGGTCGCGACCGCGCTACTGGTGACCCTGCGGCACCGCGACAACATCACCCGCCTGCTCCGCGGCGAGGAGAAGCGCACCTGACCACCCGGCGGACCGGCACCCTGGTCAGGCGTTAGCTCATCGCCAAGGCGAGGGCCTGCCCGTGGCACGCGCTGGCGCCGCTACGGACAGCTCACTGGCGACGGGGGCATGGGCGTAATGAACGTGGGCATGTTGGCTGCCGAGCTCGCCATCAACTTGCCCGGGTGCGGAGTGTGCCCTGCCGAGGTGACCGAGTCCGCCGCCGTGGCGGAGCCGGGAGCGTCGTCGAACTTCCAGTACGCGGTCAAACCCTCTTCGTTACCTACCAAGGTCTTTCGCATCGTCGACATGATGTCGGCCGCGGTTCGGCTGATCTTCCAGACCCTGAACTCGTCGAAGTAACCGTTGAAGAATGAGCCCTCCCCAGGGTATCCGCCGATGGTCAGTAGCGTCCCGCCTGTCATCAGCACCTTTCCTGCGACGGCCTTCGTGGCCTTCTCCACCGCATTGACGAACACGCGTACTGTCGTCCCGTCCCAGGTCATGGCGAAGTGAACCCATTGCGACTGGGAGGTGGTGATGCCGCTCGATGGACCGTCGTTATCGAAGATCGCGTTGGTGAATGGATCGAGGGTGCCCATTCCGCCCGACGGGACTCCAAAGTCCAAGCCGAAGCCATCGGCGTTCCGCGCTGAGGGCAGCTTCCCATAGAAGAAAGTTGTGTTGTTGTTGGCCGCCCAGGTGGCGGTAGGCATGTACGCCCAGAACTCGATGGTGCGATTCGCGCTGCCCAACGGAAGATCGGTGCCGCCGGCAAAGTCGACCTCGACGCGTGCCATGGCCGGATCTCTGCCGCCCGCTATGTTGGTGCCCAACGAAAGTACCCTGCCGGTGCAGTTGGCACCGCCCCCCGCACCGCCGCTCGCGCTACCACCGCCGCGTCCACCGGAACCAGCGGTCGACCCAGCGCTTCCGCCCGCGTTCCCGCCGCTGCCGACTTCGCCACCGCTGCCGACGGAGCCACCGCTACCGACGGAACCGCCGCTGCCGACTTCGCCGCCAGTGCCGCCGACTTGGCCGCCGCTGCCAACTGCGCCGCCACTACTCACCGTCCCCCCCGAACCCGGGCTGCCGCCCGACGAGGTAGCGCCGCCCGTGGCGGACCGACCTCCTGTCCCGGTAACCCCGGCCCCACCATCCGACGAACATGCCGCCCCCCCGGCGGCGATCCCGAGAGCAACGACCAATCGAAGGGCGGGACGTTGATAGCGGTGCGCGTTAGTTACCATGGTCGATAAACTATCACGGTTCGATTTCGTGAACACGAAGAAACGCGCGCGCCGTAGGGCCGCGCGCGGACGCGGTAAGAGGGGGCAATCACAACCGTGACGAGAGCTAAACCAGCGCTGATGTCTAGCGTTCTCGGTGGTACATTGCGCAGAGCGATCGGCGCCGCCACCAGCACGATCTCCGCTGAAGCCACCAGCACCCGAAGCTGGCGCCGTCCCTAGTACCTAGTACCTCGCCACAGTGGTTTCGATCGGTTGCGGAGGAACCCGTTGAGGAACCGACGTGCGCCATATCGAAGCTGCTTGTCCTCGGCCCGCGCGCAGCGCGGAGAGGATAAAGGTGAGTGGTACACGCCCAATCGCAACGCCGTCCCCTCACCCGCCGTCCTACGGCCGGCGACCTCTCCCCACTTCGTGGGGCGAGGTGATGAGCTCCTGCGCAAATCAATCAATCGAAATCACTGTGACGAGATACTAGTGCCCGCTCAGTGCCCGCTGCCCCCTGAATCGCGCGGCTCGGCTGCGCGCGAGATGCGCGGGCGTGGTTGCATCCCGCGCACGGGCGCGGCAGTCTGTCGCCCCCATGCTGGAGATCATTGGCGCGCCCGCGCTCACGCCTGCTCGGCTCGAGAAACGTCTGGCGATCTTGCGCAAGGGGAACTCGCGGATCCGGTCGCTGGCCGCCACCTTCGTGCATCTGGTGGACCTGGCATCGGACCTGACCGATAGCGCGCGGGCGGTTCTCGACCGGCTGCTGCAATACGGACCGCGCCAGGAAATGCGCGGCCTGGCGGACCGGACGCGGCGCCTGCTGGTGGTGCCTCGCCTTGGCACCATCTCCCCCTGGTCTTCCAAGGCGACGGACATCGCGCGAACCTGTGGCCTCAATGCCGTCCGGCGGATCGAGCGCGGTATCTGGTACCAGGTGGCCGGTGACATCACCGACGAAGGGGCGTTGCGCGCGGCCTTGCACGACCGCATGACCGAGTCGGTGCTGGTCAGCGCCGTCGAGGCGTCGGCGCTGTTTGCGCACGCCGATCCGCGGCCCGCCGCCACCATTCCGTTGCGCGCCGATGGGCCGGCGGCGCTGGAGGCCGCCAACCGCGCCATGGGCCTGGCGCTGGCCCCTGACGAGATCGCCTATCTGGTTGACGCCTATCAGACGCTGGGGCGCGATCCCACCGACGTGGAGCTGATGATGTTCGCGCAAGCGAACAGCGAGCACTGTCGCCACAAGATATTCAACGCCGAGTTCATCATCGACGGTGTCCCGCAGGCGGCCTCCCTCTTCAAGATGATCCGCCGCAGTACGGAGGTGTCGCCGCTGGGCGTGCTGTCCGCCTACAGCGACAACGCAGCCGTGATCGAGGGCACGCGCGCCGGCCGGTTTTTCCCCGACCCGGCGACGGGGGTCTACGCGACCCACGTGGAGCCGGTGCACATCCTGATTAAGGTGGAGACGCACAATCACCCCACCGCCATCTCGCCGTTTCCTGGAGCCGCCACCGGCTCGGGCGGCGAGATCCGGGACGAGGGAGCGACCGGACGCGGCGCGCGGCCCAAGGCTGGCCTGACCGGGTTCGCCGTGTCCAACCTGCGCCTTCCCGGCGCGGTGCGCCCGTGGGAAACGGACCACGGCAAGCCCGAACGCATCGCCTCGGCGCTGGACATCATGCTCGAAGGGCCGCTGGGCGGGGCCGCTTTCAACAACGAGTTCGGACGGCCCAACATCGCAGGGATCTTCCGCACCTTCGAGCTCGAGGTCCCTGCGCCCAAGGTCCCGGCGACCAATCGTCCGCGCGGGGGAAGCGGAGCCGAAGCTGGCACCCATGTCGCGTCGTCGGATGTGGTCCGCGAGGTCCGCGGGTATCACAAGCCGATCATGCTGGCGGGCGGACTGGGGAGCATCCGACCGGGCGACGTCAAGAAGGGAGAGATCCCTCCCGGCGCTCCCGTGGTCGTCCTGGGTGGTCCGGCGTTGTTGATCGGCCTGGGGGGCGGCGCCGCCTCGTCGGTGGCCTCGGGGGATTCCACCGAGGACCTGGATTTCGCGTCAGTCCAGCGCGACAACGCCGAGATGGAGCGACGCTGTCAGGAGGTGATCGATCGCTGCTGGGCCATGGGCGCCGATAGCCCCATCGTTTCCATCCACGATGTGGGCGCGGGCGGCCTTTCAAACGCCCTGCCCGAGCTGGTGAACGACAGCCGACGCGGAGCGCGCTTCGACCTGCGCAAGATCCCCAGCGGCGAGCCCGGCCTTTCACCGCTGGAGCTCTGGTGCAACGAAGCCCAGGAACGCTACGTGCTGGCGCTGGTGCCCGATGCTCTGGGCACCTTCGCGGCGCTGTGCGCGCGCGAGCGCTGTCCGTACGCCGTGCTTGGCCACGCCACCGCCGCGGGGCGGCTGGTGGTGGAAGACCCGCACTTCAAGAACGTGCCCATCGACATGCCGTTGAGCGTGCTGCTGGGCAAGCCGCCGCGCATGGTCCGCAACGTGGCGCGCACTTCCGTGCCCCGCCTCCCCTTCGACAGCGGTGCCATCGAGGTGCGTGAGTCCGTGCTTCGGCTGCTGCGGCTGCCCACCATCGCGGACAAGACCTTCCTCATCACCATTGGCGATCGCACGGTGGGCGGCCTGGTGGCGCGAGACCAGATGGTGGGCCCCTGGCAGGTGCCGGTGGCTGACGTCGCGCTGACCTGCGCCGGTTTCGACAGCAGCACCGGTGAGGCCATGGCGCTGGGAGAGCGGCCTCCGGTGGCCCTGCTGGACGCGGCTGCGTCGGCGCGACTGGCGGTGGCCGAGGCCATCACCAATATCGCGTCGGCGCCCGTCGCCAAGCTGTCGGATATCAAGCTGTCCGCCAACTGGATGGCCCCGGCGGGACACCCCGGCGAGGATGCGCGCCTTTACGATGCCGTGCGCGCCATAGGCGCCGAGCTCTGTCCGGCCCTGGGAATCGCCATCCCGGTGGGCAAGGATTCGATGTCCATGCGGACGGTATGGCGACAAGGGGTCAACGGCGACGGCAACGATCGCGCCGTAACCGCGCCGCTGTCGGTGGTGATCACCGCGTTCGCGCCGGTGACGGATGTCCGCAGCACGCTGCTGCCACAGCTCCGCCGCGATGTCGGTGAGACCGAGCTGCTGCTGGTGGATCTGGGACGTGGGCGCAACCGCCTGGGCGGCTC
>JBDSME010000329.1:0-4559 GCA_039916065.1 Polyangia bacterium | reverse complement strand
TCCGCGGCGTTCGTGGGAGTGGGAGTGTTGGTTCCGGGAGCATTGGCGGGGGCGGCGATGGCGGCGGCAACAGCGGCGGCGTTCGCCGGGGCGACTGGCACGTCCGCCATCGCGTTCACGGTGCAGGTGCGACCGCCGCCCCCGGGGGACGGGAAGAACTTCACACCCCAGCGCACCTTGTCCTGCGTTTGCATCGCCACCTGGTTGATGGCGCTTGTCATCTGCGCCCACTTCGTCATGGCCCCGCAGGTCGCGAGATCCATGCACATCATGCCCATGGAGTCCTGATTCATCGACCCTGAACGGTCCAGCACGATGAGCAGGTCGGGCGGCAGACTGTTGGCCATGAACGAATTCGAAGGACAGCTATCGCCCGTGGTGTTGGTCTCCTGGGACATGTAGTTGCGTTCCGCGATGCTTCCGTCGAAACCGGTCCCAATCTGATTGCCGCCTGACCCCGACCCGGACCCGGAGACGGATCCCGTTCCGTTTCCCACACCTTCCTTCGGCTGAAAAGAACACCCGGCGGAAACGATTGCGCACAGCGAAACCAAGGCACATAGAACAGATCGGGGCATTTCAACCTCCTCGGGGGGGACTGGACGTTAGTATACGCGCCCCCAAAATATTCATCACGAGAGTTGGGAATAAAGTCGCTATGGGCATTGCGGAAGCAAGTTTTCTGCTGCGATGAGTTATACGGGGGCGCCCGCACCCGTCCTGACGTCGTGGAACCCCTTAGTCTCGCACCTGGGGCAATGCGGTGCGGCGGCGTCGTGGATCGTAGGCAAAGTGCCTACATTAGTCCCCAGCGATGACAGGTTCGAAAGCCCAAAAACCGACTACCAGAAAAATCACATCCACGGACACCAGGAACTGAGTCCAGAACACCGCCGCGTCCAGGTCAGGAGTGGGATCAAGCAGGTGCGCTGTTCCGCGCGCCCCCGCAATCAGGATGGGAACGACGATGGGATAGAGCAACGTCGAGAGCAACACGTCCCGGCTCTTTGAACGAAGCAGGGCGGCGGAGAACACGCACCCCACGGCGGCGAAGCCGATGGTACCCAGCGCCAGGAGCAGCGCGATGCGCCCCACGTGAACGGCGGACGCCGAGAAAAAAAGTCCGGCCAGGATCACCACCAACACCTCCACGCCGCACATGAGCAGGATGGTCGCCACCAGCTTGCCGGCATACAGCGCCGCGCGCGGCACCGGCGACAGCAGCAGCGCGCGGATGGCCTCTCCATCGCGCTCACGATCAAAAGTGCGGCCCAGTCCCACCGTTCCCGAGATGATGACCGCCACCCAGAGAATTCCGGCCGTGACGGGTGGGGGCGGCTGCGTGCCACCCACCACGAAGGCGAAGCTGAAGATCAGCACCACCACCACGGCGAGGAAGGCGCTGGTGGCCAGGATCTCGCGGCTCTTCCACTCGATGACCAGATCCTTCGCGGCGATGCGCGCCACCTGGACCAGGAATCCAGGCGCTGGCGGTCGGTCCCCCGGAGCCTGTGCGGCAGCGGCCGTCGATACGATGGCCTCAGGCATCGCGGCAGCTCTCGGCGTAAGCGGCTCGTACGGCGATGGCACCCCAGGGGGCGGGGCGCCGTTCATCGCACACCACCCGTCCCCGTCGGAGAATAATCAGGTGTTCCGCCAGGGCGCCCGCGGCGTCCAGATCGTGGGTGACCAAGACCACCACCCGCCCGGCAGATCGCTCGCGGCCCAGCTCTCCTGCCAGCCAGGTCGCGCCAGCGGGATCCAGCGCCGATCCGGGTTCGTCGAACAGCAAGATGGAAGGCTGGTGCAACAACGCGCGCGCCAGCGCCACGCGCTGTAGCATCCCCCGAGAGAAGGTGCGCACCGGCACATCGTCGGCGGCATCCCGCAGACCCACCCTGTCCAGCAGGGCGCGTGAGCGGCGCGGGGGATCGTCAAGCCCGTAGAGGCGGCAGAACAGCTCCAGGTTCGCCAGCGCGCCGAGGTCCATGTACAGGCCCGGCTCGTGGCCTACATAGCCCAAGTATGCCCGCGCCGCACAGCCTTTACGCAGCACCACGTCCCCCCAGCGTACTGCCCCCGAGGTAGGACCAACCAGCGTGGCCAGGATGGCGAGCAAGGTGCTCTTCCCTGCGCCGTTCGGTCCCACTACCGCGGTGATCTCGCCCGGCCGCATGGTGGTGGAGACGTCGACCAGGGCACGGCGGCGGCCGAAGGTCCGGCCGACACCCTCCACCAGCAGCGGGGCAACCGCCGACGTCGTCGCGGGGGTGGCCGGCTGCATCAGACCGCGTGCCGCTCGTCGAGCGCCGCCAGGTCGCGATAGACAGCCTCCAGTTTTTGCACCAGCTCGCCACGCACCGAGCGATCTGCGGTTTCGCGCGTTCCGGCCGCGGCCGCGGCCGCGGCGCGCTGGCGTGCCTCCACGTTGACCAGCTCGGCGAACAATTTTTCCCGTCGCTGAACCAGTTGCTCGCGCTCATTCAACACGCCCTTCTTCTGGGCGGTGCCGCTCCTTCTTCCAAAGACCCCGGCTGCGGCCGCCAGGGCCAGGGCCAGCGCTCCGGAGATGATGCGGCCGGTATTGTCGGGAGCCGGCAGCCCGCGCACCACGAACCGCAACGTCCCGCCCGGAGGGATGGGCTCGCCCCGCATCAGCCAGTACTTCTTGCCGCCCAGCTCCCGGTCCTGGCGGCCGGTGATCTGCGCGCTTTCGATCTTCAGCCCGGGCACCTGTTCGGTGACGAAGGTGAACTCGCCCATGCCCATGGCAAAGTCCTGTTCGAACTCACGCGTCGACCCGGTCATGGGCATGACGAATCCGAAGGTCACCTCGTCAGGAGATTTTCGGTTCGGGTCGGCAGCCTGGGGTCGCCGCGGCGGGATGATTCCATGCACCGCCACGCCCAGGCCCTTGCGAATTTCGATCTTGTGTTCGCCCTCGGCCCCCTCGGCGTTCACGAACTCGCGGGGCAGCCGAATCTCCACACCGCCCGCACCGGGATCGAACAGCTTGTCCGAGTGGTTCTCGAGAGGCAGCGTCTCGATGAAGCTCAGGGCCTCGTCTCGCAGCTGCAAGATCACCCGGCCGCCCGCGCCAATGGTGATCACCGACGGGTCGGAGGTGCGCTGGGGGACCTGCAGCTCAACGCGCACCCCGCCCGCGGCGGGCAGACCGAACCCGTCGCTCCCCAGGCGCAGCGCTCCGCGCGGCATCACCACCGCTACTCCGATGTCCGCCACCCCCTTTGTGCCTGCTGCCTTGGTATCCAGGAGGCCCGTGAACCTGGTGACGCCCTGGGCGTCGGTGTGTTGTCGCGTCACCTCTACCTGCCCGCCGCCGCGCACGTGACCGAGCTCGATCATCTGGCCCGCCAGCGGGTTTCCCGCCTCGTCACGGGCCAAAACCTCGACGGCGCCCAACGGCAGCGTGGGATCTGGTCGGGCGGTGCCGCTGACGAATCCCAGCGTGAACCCCTGCTTCTTATCCGCATCCGCCGCATCCGCCGCACCCGCGCCTGCGGCGCCGTCGCTCTCAGCCGCCGCGCCGGAAGCACCACCACCCGCTGGTAGCGCCGCGATCAGCATGGTGCGCACGCCGCCCACCTCCGCGATCGGGAAAGTATCGGTGGCCAGCTTCTCGCCGTCGACGACCACCTCGGCATGAAACTGATGACCCACCGGCAGCGACTCGAACAGCGCCCGGCCGCCCGCGTCCGTCTTGGCGGTGCGCTTGCGCATCTCGCCGCCTGGGGCCTCCAGCAGAGCGGTGACCTCGGCGTTGGCCACCGCGTTGGCCAGAGTCTGGCGAACCACCCGCACCGTGACGGTTCCAGCGGGCATCCCCCGGTCGGGCAAGGGCTTGCCGGAGATGGCGCGCAGGTCGGGCATCCCGCCCGCGGCTGGTCCACCGGTGGGCATCGCTGCGCCGCCGGGCTGCTGCCCCAACACCGGCCAGGGGAGCGCGAAGATTACCAGCGCCAGGAGAACCTGCGCGCGCGTCCCTGGCAAGGTCACCGGGCGCCGGCTGAACGGATGATTTTTGTGCCGCATTTTTTACAAAACAGCGCGTCGGTGTCGTTGCTGGCCGAACAGTCCGGGCATTGTGCCGCGGGGCTGCCATCGGCGGTCGACACGGTGAGGGCAGACGCAGGGACGTCGCTCTTTTGCGGCAGCGCCGCCTGAGGGGCGGCGGCGATGGTCTCCCCCGCGGCGCTCGCCTCACTCTTGGCCGCGGCAGCGCGCGCGGCCAGCCGGTCTTTCAGCTCACGTTCGATCAACGGTCGAAAATCGTCGCCGGCCGCCAGATCGCTCAGCACCCGCAAGGCGCGGGCGCGGTACCGCTCCACCATCTCGCGATAGTCGGTCTCCGAAATCTTGCGCATCTGGAAATCGAGCTCGATCTCCTTGATGGCCTTGAGCACCGCCTGTTTTTCTCGCTCCAGCTCCCGAATGCGATGGGGCGCTCGGGCCTCCGGGATCACCGCAACCTCGTCACGGGTCAGCGGATCGATCACCCGCCACAGCGCGGCCGCACAGAAGGCCAGGGTCATCCCCCC
>JBDSME010000328.1:0-8263 GCA_039916065.1 Polyangia bacterium | reverse complement strand
CGGGGCGGCGGCCACGGCGATTATTCGATCAGCCCGCCCAGGGGCGAAGAGGCATTTGCGTAGAGTTTGCGGGGAATACGTCCGGCGCGGAAGGCTTTGCGCCCCGCGATCACGCCGTCGCGCATGGCCTCGGCCATCAACAGGGGCCGCTTGGCTTCGGCGATGGCGGTGTTCATCAACACGCCATGACAGCCGAGTTCCATGGCGATGGCCGCGTCGGAGGCGGTGCCCACGCCAGCGTCGACGATCACCGGCACCCGCGCCCGTTCCAGGATGATGCGAATGTTGTAGGGATTGCGAATGCCCAGCCCCGAACCGATGGGCGCCGCCAGGGGCATCACCGCCGCGCAGCCCACGTCCTCCAGCTTGCGGGCCAGGATCGGGTCGTCCATGCAGTAGGGCAGCACCACGAAGCCCTCCTTGACCAGGATGGTGGCTGCTTCCAACGTGGCGGCCCCGTCCGGAAACAGGGTCTGGGGATCGCCAATCACCTCCAGCTTGACCATCTCCGACATACCCAGTTCCCGCGCCAGGCGGCAGGTGCGCACGGCTTCCTCCGCGGTGTAACAGCCGGCGGTGTTGGGCAAGATGGTGTGGCGGCTGCGGTCGATCGTATCGAGCACCGTCGGCTTTCCCGGCGTGAGGTCCACCCGGCGCAGGGCCACGGTGACGATCTCGGCGCCCGAACGCAGGATCGCTTCCCGCCCTTCTTCGATGGTGCGGTACTTGCCTGTGCCCACAAGCAGCCGGGACCGGTAACTCTTACCCGCGATCACCAGCGGCTCGTCTTCATCGCTGGCGGCGGCTGGTGATGCGGGCGCCGGGCCGTCGGAGCCGCCGCCCACGAACGAGACGATCTCGATGCGATCGCCGTGGGCCAGGCGCGCCTCGTTCCAGGTGCGGCGCGGAATGACCTCTTCGTTCCGTTCAATGGCGACGCGGGCGGGGTCGATGCCCATGTCGCGCAGAAGGTCCGCCACGGTGGTGCCGGCCTGGGCGCGGCGCGCTTCGCCGTTGACGCTGAACTGTAGTTCGCTTGCTAGGTTTGTTGCGGCGGAGGCCGTTGGATCCGACATCCGCCGGAAGATACAACACGCGCCGCTCACCTGCCCGCGGGGCAGATGCCCTGCGGCGCGCAGATGCCCTGCGGCGCGTGTTAAACAGCAGGGACTCTCGCCATGCGCTGCCCCTTCTGTTCGGCTATCGAAGACAAAGTGGTGGACACCCGCCCTTCGGACAACGAACAGGTGATCCGCCGCCGGCGCGAATGTTCCAGCTGCGGCCGCCGCTTCACCACCTACGAACGGGTGGACGAGATCCTGCCGATGGTGGTGAAGAAGGATGGCCGGCGCGAGGCCTTCGACCGCGCCAAGATCCTGAACGGGCTGATGAAGGCGTGTTCGAAGCGGGCGGTCTCCCTGGAGACCATCGAGCGCGCCGTGGATCGCATCGAACGGGAACTGCAGGAGGGGTCGGAGAAGGAGATCCCCTCGTCGCGCATTGGTGACGCGGTGATGGCCACCCTGCGCAATCTGGACGATGTGGCGTACGTGCGCTTCGCCTCTGTGTACCGGTCGTTCCGCGACGTGGCCGAGTTGATGGACGAATTGAAGACTCTGGTGGACGCCCGTGGAGGCTCGCGCCGGTGAACCAGGCTCCGGGCGGGCAGTCGCCGCGGTCGCGGCAGGCGCTGGATGACCGACGCTGGATGACCAGGGCGCTGCTGCTGGCGCGGCGGGGCGGGGCAGCCACGCGCCCCAATCCCAGGGTGGGCGCGGTGGTGGCGCGCGGCGGGCGGTTGCTCGGGGAAGGATTTCACCGCGGAGCCGGCACGCCCCACGCTGAGATCAACGCCCTGGAAGCCGTGCAGGGCCGGCAGGCCGCCGGTGCCACGCTGTACGTGACGCTCGAACCCTGCTGCCACATCGGTCGCACCGGGCCGTGCACCACGGCGGTGATCGCCGCGGGAATCACGCGCGTGGTGGTGGGGGGACGCGACCCCAACCCCCTGGTGAATGGTCGCGGTATTGCCCGGCTGCGGCGCGCCGGGATTCGCGTGGACGTGGGCTGCCTGGAAGAAGAATGCGCGGCGCTGAACCGCCCGTTCTTCACCTGGATTCGCGACCGCCGTCCGCTGGTGACCATGAAGGCGGCGGCGTCGCTGGATGGGTTCATCGCCGATGGCCACCCGCGCCCCTCCGCGGCGCCAGTCTGGATCACCGGGTCCCGCGCGCGGGCCGCCTCTCATCGGCTGCGTGGGGAACATCACGCCATCCTTGTGGGTGCGGGCACGGTCATCTCGGACGATCCGCGGCTGACGGTGCGCCTGCCCGGGGCGGGGCGGCCGCGCGGGAGAACGGTGGGGGCGCCTGCTTTGCCACATCCCTTGCAACCTCCCTTTCTACGCGTGATCCTCGACGGCAAGCTGCGCATCCCCCCCGGCGCCGCGGTGCTGGCGCCGACCCGCGGCGCCCGCACGCTGGTGCTGGGCGCAAAAGGGGCGCCGTCAGCACGGGCGAACGCCCTGCGCCGCGCCGGTGCCGAGGTCGAGCTGCTGCCGGCGCGCCAGGGCCGCATCGACCTGGCGCGTGTGCTGGCCGCGCTGGCGGACCGTCAGATCCAGTCGTTGCTGGTGGAAGGGGGAGCTCAGATCCATGCTGCCTTCATTGCCGCGGGGCTGGTCGACCGGGTGGCGCTGTTCTACGCGCCCTTGCTGCTGGGCGGGGGCGTACCGGTGGCGGCTGCGGCACCTGGCCGCGCCACCTCCCGATTGGTCCTGGGACCACTCCGGGTGAAACGACTGGGGCCCGATCTGCTGATTCAGGCCGACGTCGTCAGGCGCCGCTGAAAGGTGGGTGGGTGGGTGGCTGGTCACCGGTCACGCCGAGGGCGGCGTTTCGTGGCGCAGGCGGTGGGCGGCGTAGAGGAAGAGCACGCCGGAAAGCGCGAACGCCGCCACGGTCACCAGCAGGCTGTTCGCCACGGTGGTGGAGCCGCCGATGAGGCCGATGACGGAACCGGCGGGCGCGTCGCCGAGGACGTGGATGCCGAACAGGAACACCGCCTGCAGGGTGGCCGCGTACTGCGGCGGCGCGAGCTGATCCACCACCACCGCCGCCGGTCCGTTGTACATGGACAGGCAAAACACGGTCATCGCGGTCAGCATGGCGAAGACTGGTTTGTTGGCGATCAACAGGCAACCCAGCCCCATGGGCACCGCGGTCAACAATGAAATCCCCACCACCAAAGCGTGCCCCCCGCGCCGCGTTCGCCCGATGCGATCGCCGATGACGCCGCCGGTGATCACGCCGCCGATGCCGCAAAAGACGCCGATACACAACATCAGGGCGCTGCCGCCCAGAACCGAGAAACCACGTTCGTCGATGATCAACCACCGCGACCAGAACAGCAGCCCACTCACTCCGAAAGTGACCAGGATGCCGCCCGCGAACGACACGATGTACGTCGGGTTCAGCAGATAGGCGCGCGCCGGCAAGGCGTGGGGCCGGTCAATCCGCGCGGGGGCGGCGATGAACGCGGACAGCAACGCCAGGATCATCGATGGCGCGCCAGCGATCCAGAACACGTTTCGCCAGCCGATGCGCGGCGCCAGCACCGCGCCCAGGAACAGACCGGCTGAACCTCCGATTGCCATGCCTGCGTTGTAAATGCCCAGGGCGCGCCCGCGCTTTTCGGGCGGGGCGGCGGCGCACAGCAGGGCGTTGGCGCTGGGACCGTACGAACCCTCGCCCAGCCCCACCACCGCGCGGAAGAACAGCAGCATGGGGAAAGACACCGACAGCGCCGAGCCCATGGTGGCGATGCTCCACAGCACGATCCCCGCGAAGATGACCCGCCGCGGGCCCACCCGATCGGCGATGGGACCCGACACCAGCGATGCCAGCGCGAACACCACCAGGTTGACCAGAGACAGTAGACCGAGCCGGAACTTGGAGATACCGAAGTCAGCCGCCAGGAAAGGCGTCATGCTGTAGACGACCTGACGGTCCAGGTAGTTGAAGAAGTTGACCGCCGTGAGCAGGGGCAGGGGACGGATCCCGCGGCCCCGGCCGCGCGAGGAGATCGATGGTGTGGCGGCGGCGATGCTCACGGTGAAGTCCGTAAGCTGGCAGATTTAAGCATGATTCTCTGGCCTTGGTGCGTTTGATAATTGTCGAGAGGTGGCAGGGTACCAGAGAAACCACGATGCGCGAGCCATGCGGCACGCGCCGTTGCCCCGGTGGAAAGTCGCCGCTTGGCCCGCAGGGGGCGGATTTCACGCGCCTGCTATAATCGCCGCCCATTCATGTTCACGGGAATCGTTGAATCCGTCGGCACCGTTCTGGAGGTCGGCAGTGGCGCGGCCACGCGGCGCATCGTGGTGGGCAGCTCGCTGCCAGTCGAACGGCTCCCGCTCGGCGCCAGTATCGCCGTCGATGGCGTTTGTCTGACGGTGATCGACCGCGCTCCCGGACGGTTCGCCGCCGACCTCGGGCCGGAAACCCTGGCCCTGACCACCCTGGTGCGGTTGAAGGCGGGTGACCGGGTGCACCTGGAACGACCGCTGGCGGTCGGGGATGCCCTGGGTGGGCACATGGTGGCGGGGCACGTCGACGGCATCGGAACGCTCGTCGTTTCCCAGCCGCACGGCGACGCGCTTGACCTGGAGGTGGCCGCCCCCGCGGAGATCGCCCGGTACGTTGTCCCTAAAGGCTCAATTACCATCGATGGGGTCAGCTTGACCGTCAACCAGGTGCAGGGAAATCGCTTCGGTGTCACGCTGGTCCCCCACACCCTGGCGGTCACCCTGCTGGGGCGGCGGGCGGTCGGTGAGCCGGTGAACTTGGAGGCTGATTTGATTGCCAAGCACGTGGAAAAGTACGTGGGAAAGTACGTGGAGGAGCTGGTGGCTCACTACTACGCCGGCGTTGCCGGATCACGACCGGGACCGGGAGCGGCACAGTGATGAGCGAACGCATCGCGACCGTGGAGCGCGCCATCGCGGAGATTCGCGCCGGGCGCATGGTGATCATGGTGGATGACGAAGATCGCGAGAACGAAGGCGATCTGGTCATGGCCGCCGATCTGGTGACCCCCGAGGCGATCAACTTCATGGCCCGCCACGGCCGCGGCCTGATCTGCCTTTCCCTCACGGAGGAGCGCGTGGAACAGCTGGGGCTTCCCATGATGGCTGCCGACAACAGGTCACCCCGCGCCACAGCTTTCACCGTCAGCATCGATGCCCGCCGCGGGATGACCACCGGGATCTCCGCCCGAGAGCGCGCCGAGACGGTGCGCGCGGCGGTCGCTGCGGACGCCAGGGGCGAAGACCTGATCACACCGGGCCACATCTTTCCCTTGCGCGCCCGCCGCGGCGGTGTGTTGGTGCGCTCCGGGCACACGGAAGGCTCGGTGGATCTGGTGCGCCTGGCTGGTCGCGAACCCGCCGCCGTGATCTGCGAGATCATGCGGGACGACGGCGAGATGGCCCGCATGCCCGAGTTGAAGCTGGTCGCGGCCGAGCACGGACTGCCCATCCTCCAGATCGCCGACCTGATCGAGTATCGCCTGTCGCAGGAGCATCTGGTGCGCAAGGCGGCCGAGGCCAAGGTTCATCCGGGCCTGGCCGGCCTGTCGGCCGAGTTTCGCGCCTGCATCTACACGACCGAGGTGGAGGACACCGAGTACCTGGCGCTGGTGCTGGGCCAACCCCGGCCTGATGAGCCGACCCTGGTTCGGGTACAGACCGCCAGCGTGCTGCGGGACGTGTTTGGCGTGTCGGGGGACGCCGGTGCGGCGTCTGCGACCGTGTCGCTGCGCATGATCGAAGCCGCCGGGCAGGGGGTGTTGCTGTACGTGTTTCCGCGCGACCGGGCCAGCATGCTTACAGACTTTCAGGCCCAGACGGCGCCGCCGCCTGGGGGGGCCTCGTCGGGGCCCCTGGCCGTTCCCGCGCCGCCAGTTCCCCTGCCGCCGCCTTCCGCTGGCGGAGATTCGGGCGCCCCTTCACCGGGGGGCAGGTTGCGCGACTTCGGGCTGGGCGCCCAGGTGCTGGCGGAGCTGGGGTGCGGCAAGATCCGGCTCATCACCAACAATCCGCGCCGCGTGGTGGGCGCCAGCGGCTACGGGTTGAATATCGTCGAATGTCTGCCTATCCGTGCGTCGACGAAAGTGGTAGCTCTGCGAGAACGAGAGGGTTGAGTCCGATGGCCGACACACACGCGAACAGCACCAAGAGTCCACCCGGGACCGGATCCGGCAGCACCGCGCCGCGCGTTCATGAGGGAATGTTGCGCAGTGATGGAAAGAAGTTCGCCATCGTCGCCTCGCGGTTCAACGACACCATCGGAGACAAGCTGGTGGACGGCGCCGTCGACGCCATTCGCCGGACCGGTGGTTCCGTGGGTGACGTTGAGATATTTCGCTGTCCTGGAGCGCTGGAGATCCCCGGACTGGTGCGCCGGGTGGTCGACACCGGACGGTTCGATGCGGTGATCTGCATCGGTGTGGTGATCCGCGGGGCGACTCCGCACTTCGATCTGGTGGTCAATCAGGCGGTCTCGGGGATCGCCCAGATCGCCGTGGCGGCGCAGATTCCGGTGACCTGCGGTGTCCTGGCCTGCGAAAATCTGGAGCAGGCGGTGGAGCGCGCCGGCACAAAGGCGGGAAACCGCGGCACCGATGCCGCGATGGCGGCCATCGAGATGGCTCACCTGTACGCAACCATCACGGCCGCAAATGCCGAAAGTACCTACGGGGCGGCCGGCGCCAGCGACGCAGCCCGCGGGCAGACATCGACATCGATATCGGCGGGGGCGGCGAACGGTCCCGTCGACGGGGGTCCCCCGCCGCGCTGAGCGCGAAGGGGGCGACGCGAGCGAGTAAAGGGGCAACACGATGGCTATCGGTGGAGCAGGGCCGCGCCGGCGGGCGCGCGAGATCGCCCTGCAAATCCTCATTCAGATGGACGTCAATCCGGAGCTGGACGCCACGCGCGCCATCCGCCTCTATTTCGACCACCTGGCAGAGGATGGCGATGGTGAGGCGGATGAGCCGCAAGCGCCTGGCGCCGTGGGCAGCCCGGCGTTCGATCAGCCATTCGTGCAGGAACTGGTTGCCGGCGTGGCCGCGCGACAGCAGGAACTGGACGAGATTGTTCAAAATCTTTCCCGCAACTGGCGCATCGAACGCATGGCCCTGGTCGAGCGAAACGTGATCCGGGTAGCCCTGCACGAGATGAAATTCACCACCGCCACCCCCACCAACGTGGCCATCAACGAGGCCGTGGAGCTGGCCAAGCGATTCGGGACGGCGGAAGGTGCGGCGTTCGTGAATGGTCTGCTCGACCGCGCCGCGACGGAACTGCAGCTCCGCCGCTGAGCAGGAATCCGAGGAAACTTGCGTACCCGGGCGGTTGGGGGACCATGGGTGGGGTGTCGCCGTCCAAGCCATCGATCACCTTGGACGTGGCCGCCCAGCAGTTTCTGGATCACCTGCGCGTCGAACGAGAGCTGACTCCCGCCACGGTGGCCGCCTACGGCTGCGATCTGGCGGTGTTCATCCGCTTCGCTACCAGCCGGGGGGTGAAGGCGGCGGTGGCGGTGCGGGGAATCGACGTGCTGGATCATCTGGCCAAGCTGACGGACAACGGCCTGTCGGCGCGCTCCCAGGCCCGGAGGCTGGTGACGCTGCGGCAGTTCTTCCGGTTCCTGAAGACAGAACGAATCTGCGAGGTGAACCCGACGGAGGACATCGACCTGCCACGTTTTGGCCGAAAGCTGCCCGAGTTTCTGACGGTCGAGGAGGTGGACAGCTTGCTGGCGGCGCCGGACCGGCGCACCCACCGCGGGCTGCGCGACGCCGCCATGCTGGAGACCCTTTACGCCACCGGTCTGCGCGTGTCCGAGCTGGTGCGGCTGCGGCTGCGCGACGTCAACTTCGACGCCGGATACCTGATGGCGTTCGGCAAAGGGCGCAAGGAGCGGCTGGTGCCCATCGGCGAGGTGGCGATAGCGGGCCTACGCACGTACGTGGAGATCGGGCGGGCCGTGTTCACCGGTGGGCGAACCCTGGATGCGCTCTTTCTGACCCACCACGGGCGGGTGATGACCCGCCAGGGGTTCTGGAAGCTGCTGGGTCGCTACGCCTCTGCCGCCGGGATCCGCAAGAGCATCTCGCCGCACAAGCTCCGCCATTCCTTCGCCACCCACATGGTCGAGCGCGGCGCCGACCTGCGGGCGGTCCAGGCGATGCTGGGACACGT
>JBDSME010000327.1:0-6417 GCA_039916065.1 Polyangia bacterium | reverse complement strand
TCCTCGAAGACCACCGACCGGCGGGTCAAGACCCGGTTGGTGTTGAAGTTGAAGTCCACTTCTTCCAGCACCACACAGCCATCGCCTTCCCACCACACCCGCGCTGGCAGGTCCCCCACCACATAGTCGCGGTTGAGCACGTCGATCAGAAAGCGACCGCCCGGCTTGAGCGCGCGGGCGATCCCCTCGGCGACGCGCAGATTGGACTCTTCATCAAAGTACCCGAAGCTGGTGAGCATCGAGTACGCACCAGAGAACTGCCGTTCGAAGGATATCTCGCGCATGTCCGCGTGCACGAAATTCACCGACACGGACCGGCGCTGCGATTCGTCAGCGGCCCGGATGAGCAGGGGGAGCGACAGATCCAGGCCGGTCACGGAGAGGCCGCGCTGGACCAACTCGATGGCATGACGGCCGTAACCACAGCCAACGTCCAGAACCTCGCTGCCGCGGGGGAGCCCGAGGCTGGACTCGATGAAGTCAACCTCCTGCAGAGTCTGCTCGGCGGTCATGAAAGGCAACGTGCGCAGGTAGCTCTCGTCGAAGACTTCTTCGTACCAGGGCTTGGAACGCTTGGGCCGCCGTGGACGTTCCGCCAGCGCTTCCGGTAGCCCAGCCAAGGCCGATGCATTCGAGGCCTGGATGATCTGAGACGGAGTGATGTCCGGTAAGGAGACCGATCCCGTCGGCACGGGCGGTGGCGTGGGACGGGTAGCGGGCGTGCGCGATGCGGGGTCGGGGACCTGAACCGACACCGGAAGGGGCAGCAGAGGCCCATCCGCGATGTCCAGGTCCACGGCCACGTCGAGCGCATCGCCGTGCATGGTCTCGGCCATGTTCGCGAGAGTTTGAGCCAGCGGTGAAAGGTCGGGTTCCGCCGCGGCGGGTACCTGGGCGGGGGCCTGAGCGACGGAGAGAGGCAGCGTGGCATCTTCTGCGTCAAACACGGCACCGTCACCGGTGTGGATGTCGGCGGTGATATCAACGTGGACTTCGCCGTCAGACAGCGCATGGGCGCCGCTGACGACCACGGCCCCGTCGGGCGTTTCAATGCTGGCTGCGTGGACCACCTGCGGATTTTCGTAATCCGGCTCCGACGCCAGGCTCTCGGTCGTGGCCCGGTCCAGGAGTTCGTCAGCCGCCCCGTTGTGTGGTTCCTCTTCCCCCAGCGGAGCCGAGAAGACCTCGGCCTCCACTGTGTCGACGGCGGTGGCGGCGGCACCGCTGGCGCTGCCGCCGGTGACGTCTGGGCCGTCCAGCGCGAACCGGCGCAACTCCTGGGCGGCGTCCAGATTTTCGATGGCGTTACCGGAGTCGCGCAAACCCCATAGATCCGACGGGGACTGTCCCGCCTCGGGCGCGGGAGTCTCCTCGGTTTCGGGGACGGGCGTTGGCGGCGCCGCCAGGAATTCGTCCACCACCGACGCCTCGTGCCGCGGAAACTCGTCGATCGACAACGCTGCCGGCTCCAGGCCGGCGTTTCCCGCGATACCCGTCGGAAAGGCCCCGCCGTCACCGGGCGGCGTGACCTGAGCGGCGCCGGTCGACTGTTCCAGCGTCCGCAGACCCCGCGGACGGGTGATGGTTCGCGTGCGTTGGGTTGGCGTCGAAAAGTCGCCCTCGCTCACGGCTATGGGAAGCTGTCCCCGGCGGCCGGTATCGGCGGCCGCTTCGCGAGGTTCCGGGGTGGCGTCACGTGCCACCGCGACGCCGGGGCTGGTGTCTCCCGACTTCACCGGACCTCCGTGCGCACGCCTGGTGCGGTCACGATGCGGCCAATGGTCTCGCCCATTTTCGTCTTGTCACCAGAAACAAAGCGGCCGAGTTCCACGCGGCCCGGCTCGAATATCACGATGGTGGTCGAACCGAGGTGGAAGGTCCCGAGCTCGTCGCCCTTGGCAACCGGCACCGGCACGTCGTAGCGCGCGTGGCGAACCTTGGCTCTCTTGAAAGACCTGGCATGCGTGGCAATTTCCGGATCGTAGGCCGCCGTGATGTGCCCTACCCCGACGGCGGCGACCATCACCACGGCGCACATACCCCGCGGTCCGTCGATCAGGGTCACCAAGCGTTCGTTGGAGATGAACAGGCCGGGTTCGCGCATGACGCTCTTGGCGCCCACGGGAAACAGCGTTCCCGGCACGTGATGCCACCCCACCACGCCTCCCCCCACGGGGGCGTGCACGCGGTGGTAGTCGCTGGGCGACAGGTACGTGATGAGGTAGGCCCCACCATTCAGGCGTTCAGCAGCCGCCGCGTCCGCAAGCAATTCGTCCAGTTCGAACAGCACGCCCTTGGCTTGAATCAGTTGTCCTTCCGTGACGACCCCGCTTTCAATTACCGTCCCGTCGGCCGGTGACACCACTGCATCGGCGGACGGGGCGATGGGCCGAAGGCCAGGACGGAGGCGCCGCGTAAAAAAATCATTCACGTCCCGGTACTCGGCCAGAGATTTCTCGGCCTCCGCAGTGTCGATGCCATAAAGCCGGGCGAAGCGCGCCAGACACTCGGAACGAATCGGTTCCGGAATTCCTATGCCGGCACTCCAACCGATGGTGCCCGACAGGGCACGCTTCGGAACGATTCGCCAGGCCGTCCGCACGGCCCGAGAACTAAACGGGAGGGACCCCATGGCTAATAGCGGATGTCCGCGAACGAACTATCCTATTCGCTCCTGAGCCCCGCGTCAAAGCGACCGACACAAACAGCTGCCGTTCCGTTGGACCGTCGAGTTGATGTGACGGTCTGTGCTGCCAGCAGCCCGTCGACCCACCACCTCGCGCCCGCGGCGCGACCGCTTAGAGCGCGTCTTCGCCGCGCTCGCCAGTCCGGATGCGGATGGCTTCGTCGACAGGAGTGACGAAGATCTTGCCATCGCCGATACGACCGGTCCGCGCCACCGCCAAGATCGCCTCGACCACGTCGCGGACGATCTCATCCTTGACGACGATCTCCACGCGGACCTTGGGCACGAAGTCGACCACATAGGCGGAGCCCCGATAGACTTCTTTCTTGCCGCCGGTTCTTCCAAAGCCTTTGACCTCGTAGACGGTCATTCCCTGCACGCCGATCTCGCGCAGGCGGTCCTTCACGTCGTCCAGCTTGAACGGCTTGATGATGGCTTCGATCTTTTTCATGAGGTTGGTGCCACGCTACCGCTCAATTGTTTCCATTTGGTTTCGTAGTGGTTAAATATGGGTAACCAGGCATTCGTCAAACTTTTCAGAGACTTGTGCCCGACGCACCTACGCCGGTTTCAGTGCGCCGACGAGCTCTCTAACGTCCGACACGCCCATCGCTTGCACGGCCGCACCAAGCTCGCGAACCAGGCGGCCCGCGCTGTCCGGGTCCACGAAGTTCTGCGTACCCACCTGGACCGTGGACGCCCCAGCAAGCAAGAATTCAAGCACATCGGTGGCGTCCTGGATGCCGCCGATTCCCGAGATGGGCAGGGGAACCCCGGCCCGATGGACCTGGTGCACCATGCGCAGCGCAATGGGCTTGATGGCCGGTCCGGACAGCCCCCCGAAGGTGGTCGCTATCTTGGGACGGCGGGTCCGCACGTCGATCGCCATGCCGGTGATGGTGTTGATGATGGACAGCCCGTCCGCGCCACCATCGGCGCAGGCCTTGGCCAGGGCGACGATGTCCGAGGTGTTGGGGGTCAACTTGATCCAGAGCGGCTTGCGCACCACCGGGCGGCAGGCCCGCACGAGATCGGCCAGCACCCGCGGGTCGGTACCGAACTCGATGCCCCCTGCCTTGATGTTGGGGCAGGACACGTTCATTTCCAGCGCGTCTACGCCTTCCATCGCTGACAGGGACTCGCCGCAACCGACGTATTCGTCGAAGGTGACGCCAAAGAAGTTCACGATCACCCGCGTCCCGCAACCGCGCAGATAGGGAAGCTTGTCGTTGCGAAATCCCTCGACGCCCACGTTTTCCAGGCCTATGGAGTTCAACATCCCCGACGCCGTCTCGCAGATGCGGGGCGTGGAGTTGCCGAAGCGTGGTTGCGGCGAGATGCCCTTGGTCACCAGACCACCGATTGCTGAAAGGTCGGTCAGGGGCTCGAACTCCTTGCCGTAACCAAAGGTGCCCGAAGCGGTCAGGACGGGGTTCCGAAAAGCCAGGCCACCGGAGGTGAGGGCCAGATTGACGCCGCGGATCGTCCCGTCTCCAGTGTTGATGGTGTCTCTGCTGGTTCCTTGGCTGGTCCCTTGGCTGATTTGGGGGGTGCTGTTTTGGCTGATATTCTGGCGCATTTCGCTCATTTGGGGCATTCCGCGCGGTCGGGTGCTGGCGCTGCTTTCGGCGCCACGTCCAGGATGTCGCTGGCCTCGAACACCGGTCCGTCCTTGCACACGTAACGGAAGGGGCGTGACCGCGCCGGCACGGCACATCCCAGGCAGACGCCAATGCCGCAGGCCATCTGTTCCTCCACCGAGATGAAGCAGGAGACACCCCGGTCGCGGGCCAGACGCGCCACCGCCCACAGCATGGCGTTGGGCCCACAGGCGAGAATGCGCACCTCCCCCGTCCCATGGGCGCGGTGGTGGTCGAGGCGCGCTTCCAGCTCGGCGGTGACCAGACCCCGCCGCCCGGAGGTTCCGTCTTCGGTGGTCAGGAACAGCCCCACCCCGAAGTCGCGCATCTCGGACAGCAGCACCAGATCCTGGCCGCCGCGCCCGCCGTAGAGTACCTCGCTACGTCGGGCGGTCCCGCGGCGGGCGGCGAGTTGCGCCTGCATGTAGAGGGGGGGGATCCCGACGCCACCGCCCACCAGCAGGTCGGTGACGTCCAGGGATGGTTCGGGGAAGTGGGAGCCCAGGGGGCCGAGGACGGAGAGCTTGGCGCCCGGCTGGGCCCGTTCCAGCAGGGCGGTGCCCCGGCCCACGGTCTTGGCCAGAATGGCCGCCTCGTCGCCAGGGCCGGCGTAGAGCAGTGAGAAGGCCCGCGGCAAGAGCGGATCGCGCTCCCAGTCCCCCCTCAGCATCACGAATTGTCCGGGTCGGCTATCCGACAGCGCCTGACATCCGGACAGCACCAAAAGAAAATAACCGCCCCCCAGCGAGCGATTTTCCACGACGCGAGCCTCGAAATAACGCATATCCACGGCCAGATGCTTCTACCGCGAGCCACCGGTCGGGGTCGAGGCGATTCCGCATTGTTCTTGCGGGGCTACAGTTCCTGTGTTACTGGAGCCAACCAAGGCCCCTGATGGATTTTATGTTCGAAGACGAGGTCGACGAGGTCGGCTCGGACGTCGAAGCGTACTGCCCTAAATGCAAAGCGGACACCACTCACGTGGTGATCTCGAAGTACGAAGACGAAATCCGTCGCGTTCAGTGCAATCCGTGTGGTGACGTTCACTCTTTCCGCAAACCGCGCGGAGAGGTGGAAGACGACGTTCCCGAACCGATCGCGGCGAAGAAGCGCGCCATGCTGAAGAAGCCCAACTGGGACGAGTTCTTCGCAAAGCATGGCGAAAAGCAGGGAAAACCTTACGAATTCCGGGAGCGGTACTCGGAAAACGCAATCGTGACCCACCCCAAATTTGGACGCGGGTTCGTCTCGGAGGTGATGTCCGACAGCAAGGTCGAGATCACCTTCAAGGACGCCCGGAGGGTCCTGGTGCACAACCGCAAGGACATGCCGGGGTTGCCTCTGGCGGCTGAAGGTGACGGCATCCCCTCCAAGGGACCGAAGGCAAAAGCCGTCAAGACCAAGGCGGCGATGGAAGAACGCGAGGCCGCCAAGGCGGCTGCGGCGTTGCCCAAGGTTGACAAAACCGGGGGCAAACTCGACGCAACGAGTAAAAAAGCGACCGCCAAGCCGGCTGTTGCGATTCCGCCTGCGCCGCCGGCCAAGGCCGGCAAGCCTGACAGCGGCAAACCTGACAGCAGGACCGCCGAAAAGGTGAAGGTCGAAGGCGCGAAGGTCCCAAAGCCCCAGGCCAAGGGTAAGGTGGAATCGGCCAAGGCGGGGCCCGCGAAGAAGATGCCGGCGCCTCCGTCAAAACCCGCGAAGGTGGCGGCCAAGCCGGCGCCCAAAGCCTCTGCCGCGACCGCCAAGGGCAAGGGCAAAGGCAAAGGGGAATCGGCGCCCAAAGCTCTTGCCGCGAAGGCCAAGAAGCCGCCCGCCCCCGCGACCAAGGGCAAGAAGTCGCGTTAGAACGGGCGGCGGCCGTCCCCAGGGCTGCGGCCGCGTCCGTTCGCGCTGGCACCGGCGTTCCTGTCGGTCAGGGCCGCAAGATGAGGACGTAGATGTCGTAGAGCGCGTGGGTGTACGCGGCCACGGCGAAGCCGCGAAAGTAGAAGAGCAGTCCGAAGCAGATCCCGGCCATGAACCGGAAGGTGAAGACGCCCAGGTGCAGGGGGTCTCCGTAAGGGGGGATGTGGTGGACGGCGGAGAACA
>JBDSME010000326.1:0-7154 GCA_039916065.1 Polyangia bacterium | reverse complement strand
GACGCCAGCCGTGTAGGATTGCCGCCAGCCATGCCGGACAAGGTGGAGCAGACGACGGTGGCGGCGCGCTGGCGCCAGCTTGGGTTCTCCTGCGCGCTGTGGGTCGATCCACCGGGACAGGTCTGGGCGGACTTCGTCCATCCCGTGGACGAGCTGGTGATGGTGGTCGATGGGGAAGTGGAGTTCGAGATCGATGGCGCCGTTCACCATCCGGCGCCCGGTGAAGAGTTGCTGATTCCGGCACGAGCCAGTCACACCGTCCGCACCAGGGGACGCGCCGGCTCGCGGTGGCTCTACGGCTACAAACGCTGACGTTTCAGGCTGCGAGCACCTGAGGCGCGTCAGAGCTGAGGAGCCAACAACCGAGCCGCCGAAGCCAGCAGCCTCTGTACGAACGGGGACTTGGCCTCCCGACGTTCCTGGCGTTTCGCGTGCGTCAGGTCGAGCTCGAAAGCGCGCGCCAGCTCCGCCACGACCGGGCCCCCGTACAGCGCCGCCACCACCTCGAAGTTCAGGTGAAAGCTGCGGTTGTCCAGGTTGGCCGTTCCCACGATGGCCACCGCGTCGTCGATGACCGCCGTCTTGGCGTGGAGCATCGACGGCTCGTACAGGTAGATGTGCGCGCCGGCCGCCAACAATTCGTCGTGGAATGTCCTGCTGGCGGCATCCACCCAGATGGAGTCGGTCTTGCGGGGAAACAACAGCCGCACGTCGACGCCCCGATGGGCAGCGCTGGCGATGGCGGCCAGCAGGGGTTCGCCGGGGACGAAGTAGGGCGTGGTCAGCCAGAGGCGTTCGTGAGCACTGGTGATGGCCGCGAAGTAGAACGCTTCGATGGCGTGAACATCATCGTCCGGGCCAGAGGCCAAGATCTGGGCGATTTGCTGATGGGCCGCGGAGGCTGACGCTTTCAACGCCGGGGAGGATGCGCACGCGGCGTCATCCTTATCGTCGCCGTCGTCGTGCTTCAGCACGGTGCGCGCCGACAGTTCCGATCCCGCGGGTGTGGGAGGAAACAGGGTGGCGAACCGCTCGCGATCGCCGCAACCCAGATCGTCACCGGTGGTGAATACCCAGTTCTCGAGAAAGGTTGCCTGCAACCCATGAACGGCCGGTCCCGTGATGCGCAGGTGGGTGTCGCGCCAGGCATCCTGACCGTTAGCCCTCACGCTGTGATCGTCGGTGACGTTCATGCCACCGGTGAAGCCGACCCAGCCGTCGATGACCACGATCTTGCGGTGGGTGCGGAAGTTCATCAGGCGGCTCCAGGGACGGAACCGGCGTACGCCGTTGAAGAAGCGGACCTCCACGCCTGCCTCGCGCAGGCTTCGCATCGCCGCGCGCCGAATCCGCTCACCGACGGCGTCCGCCAGCAGGCGAACCTCGACGCCCGCCCGCGCGCGCTCCGCCAGGGCGTTGATGATGCGCATGCCCGTCGGGTCGTCTCGAAAGATGTAGTACTCGAGGTGGACGTGATGGCGGGCGCTGCCGATGGCGGCGACCACGGCGTCGTAGCAGGCGTCGCCGCCAACAAACAGCTCCGTCTCGTGTGCTTCCTCGGGCGGTAGCTTGCCGAGCTGCGCACCCGCGCGCATGAGCTGTCCCTGCAGCGACAGCAGTTCGGCGCGCGCCTGCTTCCACTCTTGCAGCAGGATGTTGACCCGATGGCGCGCCAGTTTCAGGCGCAGCTTCTTCCGCCGCAACCGGCGCGGTCCCACCAGCAGATAGATGACCACGCCCACCAGCGGCAATGCAGCCACCATGGTGATCCAGGCCAGCGTCGCCGCGGGCGAGCGCCGTTCCAGCATGATGAAACCCGCGATGCCGGCCACCCAGATCACCTGCGCCACACCGAGCAGAAGCCCCCAGGAGAAGGTCATCCCTCGACTCTAGTCGAACGACACCGCTGATCGTGCATCCTTCCGGGTAGCCGGGGCGGGTATAGTGGGCGAGGGCCAGAAAAGGGGCAGGGGTAGCAGGGGTAGTAGGGGGACGGGGCGTTCAGGCCGGGGGTGGGGCTGACATCTGTTCCAGGAGCTCCTCGTCGCGCTCCGCGGCGCCCTTGAGGATCGACAGCAGACGACTCTGCGCCTTCACGTACCTGGCGAATGCTTTCACGTGATCCGGCCCGAAGGCACGGGGGTCGTGGGCAGCCGCGGGCAGCTCGCTGTATCCGGCCATCTTTGAAGCGGTCCCCTGTACCAGCATGGCCAGCTGACGATAACTTGAAGCGAGGTGCTGGTACGCGTAATCCTCGGCGCGCGCATTCGGATCATTCAGCATCAGGGTGCCACGGTGAAGTTCCAGGGTGTCCGCCAGCGCACGGAACAGCAATCCGATACGGGTGGGGACGGTGGCGTGTTGCGCCAGTCCCACGCCGCAGGTGGGCGGAGGCTCGCTCAGGATCTCGGACAGCAGGTCCAGCATTCCCGTCCATCGATCTACCGCCTGGTCGGCGGTCTCGGCGGCGGCGGAGGCGGTCCGCCGATGGGTGAGATTCAGCTCGCACCCGCCGGCCAACGGCTGCAGGTCGATGGTGATGGTGTCCGCCGGGATGAGCGCCGCATCCTCGGCGAACTTCGGCACAGCCAGCGTGAAGGCGATGCGGCGGGGTCGGGTCAGCTCCAGATACGTGCCGGTGCGGGGGGTGTCTTCGCCCCGTCTTCGTTCGACGATGGTGAACCCGCCCCCGACCCGCCCGTCGATCTCGGTCCGCACCACCTGACCGGTAGCCGTCGCGAACAGAAATTTTCGGGCGATGCTGGGATCCATCCAGGCATCGAAGACCCGCTCAGCGGCCGCGGCAAAGTGGTGGGACACCCGAACGGTGACGCCTTCTTCACTGTCTTCGAAATTTTCCGTGGTGGACATGGACATCACGCTCCCGGTCCTTTGCTCGCTATTATCCACACCAGGCCTTGTCAACAGCGACAGCGACCCCTACAGCCTCTCGGCAAACAGGCGGCCTTGCCGGGGGTCTCGTTTTTCGGGCAGCGCCTGCGCCTTCGGTGGGCCGAACGGGCGCGGGGCACCGATCAATGCTCGCAAGCGTTGCAGATTGCGCTTGAACGATGGGAGCTTGTCGGGGCCCGGTGGGGTCTCCAGTACCGCGGGCCGCTCATCGAACCGGCGATCGTTCACCAGCCGCCAGAAAGGGAGCAGTCCCAGGTATCCGTCGCCAATCTCCTCGTGTCGATCCACGCGACTGCCCGCGGGCGTCTTCGAGTCATTGAGATGGAAGGCGAGCAGCCGATCGAGTCCCAGGATGCGGTCGAACGTCGCGAAGGTCTTGTCGTAGCCTTCTTCGGTGCTGAGATCGTATCCGGCGGCGTGGGCGTGACAGGTGTCGAAGCAAACGCCCATGGTATGTCCACCGCGCGTCTGGCTGAGCATCGCCTCCACCTGTTCGAAGCGGCAGCCGAGGCAACTCCCCTGCCCGGCGGTGATCTCCAGGAGCAGCTTGACGGCCATGCCCCGGGTGCGATCGTACAACTCTGACAGTGACGCGGCCGCGGCGGCGGCGCCCCCTTCCTCGCCGCAGCCAAGATGGGCACCCGGATGCAGCACCACATATTGCAGGCCCAGTTCCTCGGCGCGGGTCATCTCCTCTTCCAGGGCGTCGCGGCTCTTCTTCAGGATGACCGGATCGACCGCCGAGATGTTGATGAGGTACGAGGCGTGCGAAAGCACCGGCCAGCCGACGGCGGCGTGTTCGCTGCGAAACATCGACACCTCTTCGGTCACCAGGGGGGTCGATCGCCACTGTGCCGAGGGGCGGGCAAAGATCTGGATGGCCTCGCAGCCGTCGTCGCGTCCGCGCTGGACGGCGTGGTAGGCCCCGCCGGCCACGGACTGGTGCGCTCCAAGCAACATGGCGGGACTATACTGCCGCCCTCGCAACCCTGGTCATCATCTCCATGAAAACTGTTCCCCCCGTTCCCTCCAAGCCAGTTTCCGAGCCTGTTTCCGCGCCGCCTGTGCGGGTTCATCCCCTCCGCCGCTTGTTCGGTTACGCCCGCCAGTATCGCCGAGACGTGTGGCTGGCTTCCCTGTTCTCGGTGCTGAACAAGTTTTTCGACGTGTTGCCAGAGGTGCTGATCGGCGTGGCGGTCGATGTGGTGGTTCACCGAAAGGACTCGTTCCTGTCACGCTTCGGGCTGAGCGATCCCCGGCAGCAGATCATCGGCCTGGCGGTGGTGACGGTGGCGATATGGATCGGCGAATCGCTGTTCCAGTACCTGTACGACCTGCGCTGGAGGAACCTCGCGCAGAACCTGCAGCACGATCTGCGCATGGACGCCTATCGCCACATCCAGAAGCTGCAGATGGCCTGGTTCGAGAACATGCGCACCGGAAACCTGATGTCGATCCTCAACGACGACATCAACCAGATGGAGCGCTTTCTCAACGGTGGCGCCAACGACCTGATCCAGATCGTCACCGGTTCGGTGCTGGTGGGCGCGGTGTTTTTCGCGCTGGCGGCGAAGATCGCCTTTCTGGCGCTGCTGCCAGTACCGCTGATCATCTACGGCGCGTTCTGGTTTCAGCGCCGCCTGGCCCCCCGGTACGCGCGCGTCCGTGAGATGTCGGGCGGCCTGAACGCGCGCCTGAATAACAACTTGCTGGGGATCGCCACCATCAAGGCATACACAGCCGAGGAGTTCGAGGCCGCGCATGTCCGCGACGCCTCCGACGGTTACCGCCAAGCCAACGGCGCGGCCATCCGTTTTTCCGCCGCCATCACCCCCATCATCCGCATGGCCATCCTGGCGGGGTTCACCGTCACCTTGTTGTATGGCGGGTTCCTGGCCCTGCAAGGACGACTCGGGGTGGGCAGCTACTCGGTGCTGGTCTACCTCACGCAGCGCCTGCTGTGGCCCATGACCCGGCTGGCGGACCTGAGCGACCTTTACCAGCGTTCGACGGCGTCGATCCAGCGGGTGATGGATCTGGTGCAGACCCCCATTGCCATCGCCTATGGCGGCGCCCGACTGCCGTCCTCGGCGGTGGTGGGCCAGCTGGAATTCGATCACGTGGACTTCGCGTACGACACCCAGCCCACGCCCACGCCCACGCCCACGCTCACGCCCACGTTGCAGGACATCACCTTCACCATCCCCCCGGGCCATTCAGTGGCCTTCGTGGGCAGCACTGGTGGCGGCAAGAGCACCCTGGTGAAGTTGTTGCTGCGATTCTATGAGCCGGCCCGAGGGAGTATCCGCCTGGACGGACGACCGCTGGCGGAGCTGGATCTGGAGGATCTGCGCCGCGCCATCGGGTACGTCGCGCAAGACAGCTTTCTGGCTGACGCCACGGTATCGGAGAACATCGCCTACGGGGTTCCCGAAGCCAGCCCCGCCGCCATCACGGCGGCGGCCGTCGCCGCCGAGGCGCACGATTTCATCTCGGCCTTGCCGCTGGGGTACGACACGCCGGTGGGAGAGCGCGGCCAGAAACTTTCGGGCGGCCAACGCCAGCGGATCGCGCTGGCCCGCGCCATCCTGAAAAATCCGCCCATCCTGGTGCTGGACGAGGCGACCAGCGCTGTCGACAACGAAACCGAGGCGGCCATCCAGCGGTCGCTCGATCGGGTGGTGGTTGGCCGGACCAGCATCATCATCGCGCATCGCCTTTCCACGGTGCGCAACGCCGATCGGATCTACGTGCTGGACGGCGGACGCATCATGGAGCAGGGAACCCATGACGAGCTCCGCGCCTTCGGAGGGACCTACGCCGCGCTCTGGCAGTTGCAGACGGGAGAGCGGCCGCGCGGAACGGTCCGCGCCGCGCCGGCAGCGGGCGCCCCCGTGTCTGGGGATCTCTGATGTCCGCATCGAGCCTGCGCGCTACGGGGATCCGCTTCGAGGATCTCCGGTCCAGTCCGGCCCCGGCACGGGGGCGGGCAGGCGCTGTTGCAACCAGGACTTCACGGGGTGCAACCAGCGTGTGAAGAGATACTGCCGCGCCAGGTACGCCGATCCCCCGAGCAAGGCCACCGCCATCACGCTGATCGTCGCGATTTTGGATACCTTGGATACCTTGGATACCTTGGCCACCGGCCGCAAGTCACGCCCGTAGGGCGCGCGCGCGCGGAGCGGTGGTGGCGCCGCCGCGCCCCTGGATGCGGCGTCGTCCAGGACCGCACCGGCAGCGCTGGCACTCTGGACGGAGCCCGCGGATACACCAGTACCACGCGGGCGTTCCTCCACGCGGTAAGCCGCGTACACCGCGCCGGTACCTGTGGCGCTCCCCGCCTGGGCGGCCAGCGCGGAGACCGGTGGCGGAGGTGACAGGGGCGGCCGCCCCGCGGCGCGCCTGGGCGCCTCTTCTTCGTCCGGACATTCCGCCTCCGCCTCCGCCGCCGCCGCCGCCGCCGCCGTCGCCTCGGCTGACGGCGCGACCTCCTCCAGTTCCAGATCACGGCTTCCGAGCTCGACGGTCCCACTGGTCGAGGGCTGCTCCGCCATTTCCGCTGGCGGCTTGGCCCCGTCCTTGGCGCTGAGGTTGTCCAGCCAGCGCTTGAGGGCGGATGGTCCGGTGGTCTGTCCCAGCTTCAGCAGGATGGCGTCGATACGGTCGGCCATCTGCTCCGCGCTCTGCCAGCGGCGCGAACGATCCGCCCGCAAGGCCCGCGCGATGAATCGCTCCACCTCGGGATTGAAATCCCGCACCAGCGTGGACGGCTTTTCGTAGCGCGCCTTGCGCACCTGCATCAGCACGTCCAGGTCGGTGGCTCCCTCGAACGGTTTTCGTCCGGTGGCCAGTAGGTACAACACCGTCCCCACGGAAAACAGATCCGAGCGGGCATCCAGCTCGCCCCCGATGGACTGTTCGGGCGACATGTACGCGAACTTTCCCTTGATCACGCCGGTGGCGGACTTCTCGGTCTTGCCGATGGCCTTGGCGATCCCGAAGTCGGCCAGCTTCACCTCCCCTTCGCGGCTGAGCAAAACGTTCTGTGGGGTCACGTCGCGGTGGACGATGCCCAGCGGGCGGCCGCGCCGCTTCCGGGTGTGGACGTAGGCCAGGGCCCGGCACAGCGATCCCACCACGTAGAGGGCCAGCGGCAGGGGGAACTTCATGCGCGCCTTCTGGGCGCGGCGGCGGGCCTGCTCCAGGCTCCAGCCATCCACGAACTCCAGCACCAGGAAGAA
>JBDSME010000325.1:0-3120 GCA_039916065.1 Polyangia bacterium | reverse complement strand
TTCAGGCCCTCGGCGATCTGGCCCATCCGCTGTTTGGAGACGCCGAACCGGGCGCCCAGCTCTCCCAGGGGGAGAGGATCCGCGGCCGCCAGATGGTCTCGCCAGACCACGCGCTCGCGCTCGTCGGTCAGCCCGGAGAAGAAGTCTTCCATCACGGCGTGCAGGGCGCCTGACATCTCAGCGGTAGCGGCCGTTTGCTCGGGCGAGGCTTGCGCCACCGGGATGCGCTCCGACAGCGAGTAGCCCTCGTCGCTGTCCGCGGAGCCCGAGGGATCGAAGGAGATCTCGCGCGAATCGAGATGGCGGCCCACCTCGTCCAGATCCTTTTCATCCACCTCCAGCTTGGCGGCCAGCAACTTCGGCGTGGCCTCGAAACCGGCGGCAAGCAGTTTCTGACGTTCGCGCTCCAAGCGGAAGAATAGCTTCCGGCCAGCGCGGGTGTTGCCAACGTGGATGAGCCGCGAGTTCGTCATCAAGAACTTGAGCACGTAGGCTCGAATCCAGTACGCCGCGTACGACCCGAAGCGCGGTCCCAGGGAGGGCTCCCAGCGCTTCACCGCCTCCATCAGTCCCACGCTCCCCTCCTGGAAGAGATCCAGGATGTTCGCCCAGGCACGGCGGTACTGATGGGCGATGGCGACCACCAGGCGAAGGTTGTGGACCACCAGGCGGCGCGCGGCATCCAGATCGCCGCGTTCCCGGACAGCACGACCGAGCTCGCGTTCGTCGGCCTCGGACAGGCGCGGGTAACGGCGCACCTCGGCCATCATCCGCGCCACAGGATCGCGCAACGCCGGCCCTGGGCCGCTGTCCCCCGCCGCCTTACCCTTGTCCGTGTTCCAGGCGCGTGCCGTCGGCCGCAACTGCTTGGCTTCGTCTGGATCGACCAACTCCGCCTCGTCCGGCGCCGAAACCTTGGTCAGCGCCACCGCGGGGGCCGCAGCCCGTGCTTCGGCGTCCAGCGCCTCGCTCGCGAAATCGACAGCATCCAGATCATCTTCGGTCTCGGAGTCTTCGTTGCCCTCGGCTTTTTCGGGGGCACTGGCGACGCGCCGCGGATGGGAGCCGCCGGAACGCCCCCGCGTGGTGGAGGCGGCACGAGGAAGTTTTGGATTGGCCATGAAAAAGAACGAGCTAACGCGCCTTCGGCGCTCGCGGGAGGGCTAGCCCTCCCGCGGACCCACCCGCTTGCCGTCGATCCCGGCGCGGCAAAGCCGCGCCTCCCGGTGCTTGGACCGGCGCTGCTGTCGCCTCCACACTTGCTCTGTTCGTCAACATTTTGATCCGGATCCGGCGGCTAGTATTGCCCGAGCGTCGCGGCAGGTCGAGTTGCGGCGAAATCTGGACAGTGACGGAGCGGGGAGCCATCCGGGCGTGTAGCCTAGTGCGCGACATGGCCGGAGCGGCGCCTGAACCCATCGTGATCATCGGAGCGGGAGTATCGGGCTTGACCTGCGCGCGCGGGCTGGTCGACCACGGCCAGCCCGCGCTGGTGATCGAACGGGCCACCGGAGTCGGTGGAAGGTGTGCCACCCGCCGGCTGGACGGACAGCAGGTTGATTTCGGCGTGATCTTCTTCCACGGAAGGGATCCCGATTTTCTGCGCGCGCTGGCCAGCGCGTCCGGGACGGTTTTGCCCGGGTGGCCGAGCGTCATCGATGGCAATGGCAGCCCCTGTCAGCCAGAGGCGTTTGCTCCCACCGAACAGCGGCTGGCCTTTACCGAGGGGGTGGGCGCCTTTCCCCGGTTGCTGGCCCGTGGACTGAACCTCCGCCTCTCCACGCGGGTGCTTCGCCTGTCCATCGAGCCAGGCCGCGTGGTCCTGCATCTGGATGGCGGCGAAACGCTGACCGCGGCGACGGTGGTGTTGGCGCTGGCAGCCGAGCAAGCTCAGGGATTGCTGGCTACCGTCCCGGCGCCGGTGATGGGGTTGCGCGCCGCCACAGCCATTTTGGGGATGACCCGCAGCCATCCGTGCCTGTCGCTGAGCGCCGTCTATCCACGAGAGGTGGCCGCACCAGCGTGGCACGTGAGCTATCCAGAGGGGTCCGAGGTGCTGCAACTTGCCGCGCACGATTCGAGCAAGCGCGCCAGCGGATCCATGCCTGCGCTGGTGTACCAGGGACATCCGCGCTGGTCTCGCCAGCATCTCGGCGACCGGACCTGGCCGCGCCTGTTGCTGGAGGAGGCGGGACGTCTGTACGGTGAATGGGCGCTGACGCCGCGCCTGGTGCATGAACACCAGTGGACCTATGCACGCCAGGATCTCTCGTCGGAGCTGAGCGGTCCCATGTTGATCGAGCTGCCGGGCGGGGCGCGACTGGGCCTCTGTGGGGATCGATTTGCCCCGCGGGGCGGCGTCGAGGCGGCCTGGTTGTCGGGGCGTGCACTGGCGGCGCGAATCGTTCAGTTGAAAGCCGGGGCCCCCGCCGGCCGCTAGTTGGCGCTGTCCCTGACGCGGCCCGGCCGCCCATTCGCCGGTGACAACGAGCACCGCACAAGTCGTGCAAAGTCCTCTGCGCAGATTGGCGCTTGTCCACTCTTGCCCCCTTGGCAACCCGTGGACAAAGTCTCCCCTCGACGTCTGGCACGCCGGTTGCTGATTGCGACCGCCATGGCAATCGCGACGGCATTCGACCCCGAAGAACTGAGCGCACTACCGCTCTGGTTCGGGGCTTTCCGCGTCACCAACCGCATCGGCGAGGGGGGCACGGCCTACGTCTTCCGCGGCGAGCATCGCGATACCGGAGAGGCCGTGGCACTGAAGACGGTGCGCAGCGGCCTGTCTCACGAAATCACCGTACTGACCCGGGAAATCGCCACATTGCAGGAGTTGAAGCACCCGGGCATCGTCCGGTTCGTGCAGCACGGCACCTGTGACGCGGGAATGCCCTGGATGGCGCTAGAACTCCTGGAAGGGCGTACGCTGCTGGACGAGATTGCCTTGCTGTGGGCGGATCAAGCCGTACATCCCCGCGACTTCGCCAACCCGGTACCGCGACAGGATTCCACCCCCGCCGACGGAAGCTGGCTCTTCAGTCTCAAGGACGATCCCGCCCTGTCGTTGCCCACGCGCAAGCCTGCCGCCGGGCGCCTGTGGGACGCGCTGGCGGTGCTTTT
>JBDSME010000324.1:0-2987 GCA_039916065.1 Polyangia bacterium | reverse complement strand
TGAGCGTCCTCTTGCAGGGACAGCCGCCCGTACAGCCCGCCGATGACCAGATGAAAATCGTTGTTGCTCGCGCCGGTGGACTGGGGATCCCAGGTGCCGCCGATGTTGGTGGCGCCCAGCCCCAGCTGCAGCTCGGCGGTCCTGGTGTTGCCATCGCTGGTCACCGCGACCACCGGATTCGATGCCGCCATCGTCACCGATCCGCCGCTGCTGGGCGCGACGTCCAGCGCCTGGAGGACCGCCCAGGCGGCGGTGACCTTCTGAGGGCCCACCTTCTTCAAGGAAGCGCGGACCTTGCCGGCCAGGCGCTCGAACATCTTCACCGGAGCACCCCCCTGCGTGCCGTCATCCGGCCGGAGCTGCTGTTGGATGACATCATTGGCTGCCTTGGCCCGGGGGAGGTCCACCTCCAGAGCCAGCTCGTCCGAATGAACCACCACCGAAACCAGCTCTAGCCGGTCGGCGCCAATCAGCACCGTCATGCGTGCGCCGTCGCCATCGTCCTTCACGGCCACGCGGACCGCCACCTTGGCGAAATCGTCCGCGCACTTCTGGTCGATCGGGGGGATAGTACCCGCGGGATCCGAATCGCCCGTCAGGGGACGACAGGTGGGATCGGCGCGCAACAGGTAGATCGCGGTTCCGCCACTGTTGCTCTCCAGGTTGCTGTCCACGAACAGGCGCTCGCCCATCAGGCGGCGGAGTTGGTTCCCCACGTCATCGAACCGTTCTTCGGTGGTCAACATCGAAGGCATTTGCACCCCGGTCATCTGCTGCGTCAGCGCGGGACCGACCATCGCCCGCAACATCGCGGTGGGCGGCATGCCCCCGTCCAGCGCGGGCGACACCACTGAGCTGGCGGCGTTGCTGGACGATCCCATGATCTTGGTGACCGTTCCCCCGTCGGCGATGGTGAAGCCGAGCGCCAGTCCGGATTCGTGCACGACCGCCTGGGCGTGAAGAGCCGCCCGTTCGGTGACCACATGGGGCTCGATGTCAGCAGACTCCTTCTCACACGCGAGGAGCCCCACGGCGGCCAGACCAAGACAGAGGCGAAAACGAGGGTGCAAGGTCAAGGTAAGGTTGGGTAAGGTCATGGCGTGTCCTTTTCGAGAGTGGAAGGTGCGGCGTGAAGTGACCGGAGGCACGGCCTGAGCCGCCCGGGCGACGAGCCAGTTCAGTCGGCGGGCATCCACTGCAAACGGCGTACGCGGCCAGGGAGCCGGGTGGCCGACTCCTGCCAACATCGTCGAACTGCCGAAAAACTCCAGGCACTGTCGGCAAAAACACGGCGGCCACCCATCGGAGTAGGGACCGCGCCCGTCCGCTGCGAGGTGTTGCAACCGGCACGACGGCGGTGAATCCTGAACACACCCAACCACGGCACACCCGCCTAGATGTGTGCTTTACACCGACGGGTGCCACTGCCATGCTGCCGAAGGCCGACGCCGAAGCAGACAACAGGAGTAAAGGACCCGTGAAGATATACGCCAGCAGCGATCATGCCGGCTTTCAGCTCAGACAAGTGTTGGTTGACCTGCTGCGCCGCCGCGGCATCGAGGTGGACGATCTCGGGCCTCGGGATGGCACCCCGCGCGACTACGCGGACGAAGCGGGAAAAGTGGGTCGGCTGGTGCGCAACACCCCGGAGGCGCGCGGCCTGCTGGTGTGCGGATCCGGTATCGGGATGTGCATGGCCGCGAACAAGATGAGCGGCATCCGCGCCGTCGACGCCTGGAGCGTGGAAGCGGCGCGCCTGTCCCGCGCGCACAACGACGCCAACGTCCTGTGCCTGGGGGCCCGGCTGATCTCCCAGGATGACGCCCGCGCCATTCTGGAGGTGTGGCTCTCCACCGATTTCGACGGAGGCCGACACGCCGCCCGGGTTGCCGGCATCGACCGCGTCGGAGCGACGACAGCCACAGATAACTCCGGGTCCGCTGCCTCCGCCCCCGGCGGGCTGGTAGCGGTGCAACCCGCGCCGACGCCCGTCACAAGCCCGTCAAATGTTCGTCTGACCACCAGGAGCTCCGACCTTTGATGACAACGCCGATTCCCATCGCCACAATGACAGCGGGGCCCCTGCCCGCGCGGATTTGTTCGCCGGAGGTCCTTTCATCATGAACGCCACGCCAGGAATCGCCGAAGGCCGGGCGGCAGCCGCCGCCGAACAGACGGCCGGCCGTCAAACCATCACTCTGCCGCAACCAGGCGACCGCGACGCGGTGGCGGGAACGGTCCGCGACCTCACGGAGAAGAATGCCTCCGAGCGCCTGTGGAACGCCGATCCCACGCTGTTCACTCCCGATCCCAGCCATGAGAAATCCATTCGCAGCCGCCTGGGCTGGTTGCGTTCGCCCGCGCTGATGAACGAGAAGGTGGCCGAGCTGCGGGCTTTCACCGCCGAGGTGAGCGCCGCCGGCTTCCACCGCGCGGTTCTGCTGGGAATGGGCGGCAGCTCTTTGTGCCCCGAGGTATTCGCGCACACCTTTGGCGGCCAGACCCACGGTTTGACCCTGGACGTCCTCGACAACACTGATCCGGCGGCGGTGCGCGCCGTGGAAGCGGCGGGGGATCTGCGCACCACCCTGTTCGTGGTGGCCTCGAAGTCCGGCGGCACCATCGAGATTCAGTCGTTCGAACGGTATTTTTGGGACAAGGTGCTGGCGCTCCACGGCGGCGACATCGCCCGCGCCGGCGCGCAATTCGTGGCCATCACCGATCCCGCCACGCGCCTGGGTCAGCTGGCGGCCGACAAGCAGTACCGGCGTGTGTTCGTCAACCCCGCGGACATCGGCGGCCGTTACTCGGCGCTGTCGTACTTTGGGTTGGTGCCGGCCGCGCTGCTGGGCGTGGAGGTCGCCGCGGTCATCGAGGGTGGCGTCACCATGGCGGTGGCCTCGGCGGCGCAGCTGCCCGCGGGCGACATCGCCGGGATGACCCTGGGCGCGGCGCTGGGGACGCTGTACGCCCGGGGGCGGGACAAG
>JBDSME010000323.1:0-6346 GCA_039916065.1 Polyangia bacterium | reverse complement strand
ACCGACGCCAGCACGATCACCAGGAAGCAGGCCGAGAAGAGCGGGATCTTCTTCCACAGGCCGCCGAAGTCATCGAGCTTGCGGGTGTGGCGACGGTCGTACAGCAAGCCCACGCCCAGGAACAAGCCGCCCGTGGAGATGCCGTGGGCCAGCATCTGGTAGAGGGCCCCCTGCACCGCCACCTGGCCCATGGTCATGATCCCCAGGACCACGAATCCCAGGTGTGACACCGACGAATAGGCCACCAGCTTCTTGGCGTCGTTCTGCACGTACGCCATCAACGCGCCGAAGATGATGCCGATAACTGCCAGGATGGTGATGAGCGGGGCCATCTGCTGCGCCGCCAGCGGGAACATGGGCAGGGCGAACCGAAGGAAGCCGTAAGTGCCGAACTTCAGCATCACGCCGGCCAGGATCACCGAGCCTCCGGTGGGCGCCTCGACGTGCGCGTCGGGCAACCAGGTGTGCAGCGGGAAGAGGGGGATCTTGGTGGCGAAGGCCAGCGCGAAGGCCAGGAAGCACAGGAGCTGCGGCTGGTAGGGCAAGGTTAGCCGCGACAGCGCCAGATAGTCGAAGGTGAAGGTACCCGTGGCGGCGTGGTGCTGGGCGTAAAGGTAAAGGATGGCGACCAGCATCAACAGCGAGCCGACCAGCGTGTAGATCACGAACTTGATGCTGGCGTACAGGCGCCGCTCGCCCCCCCAGACCCCGATGATGAAGTACATCGGGATGAGCATCAGCTCCCAGAAGACGTAGAACACGAACATGTCCAGCGCCAGGAAGGCGCCTATCATTCCCGCCTCCAGGGCCAGCATGGCGATCACGAACTCGCGCACGCGGATGTTGCGGGTGCCGATCGCCTGCGGTGCCAGCAGGGTGACCGGCATGAGGAAGGTGGTCAACATGACCAGCCACAGCGAGATGCCGTCGATGCCCAGGTGGAAGTGGATGCCCAGCGACTGCACCCAGACCTTATCCACTTCCAGCTGGAAGCCGGCCTTGCCCGCGTCGAAGTCTCCCAGGATGAACAGCGAAGCCAGGAAGGTGGCGATGGTGGTGCCCAGGCCGATGCCACGGTGAATGGCCTCTTCCTCGCGCGGCACAAGCATGGTCAACAGCGCGCCGGCCAGCGGCATCAGGGTAATCCACGCAAGAATGCCCATTACTTCTGCTCTCCCGTGGCCAGGTCGATCTTTTGCTTCAGGCTGCTCGTGGTGTTCCAGCGCGGGTCGGTGACCGTCACGCGAATGGTGTGGGCGCCGCCCTTGTCGTAGGTGTACCGGGCGTCCGAGCTGCCCCCTTCCACCTCGGGGCGTCCGTCGTCGTCGAAGTCAAAGGAGTAGGTCAACCCGCGGGGCGATGCCTTTCCCGCGCGGCCTGCGTCGACCGACACCGTGGTGCCCGTGACCACCACCTTCAGGGCGGCCGGTACGGTGGGGCGGGTGGCGAAGAAGATCAGGGCCGCCGCGCCGATGGCGAAGGCGGCCATGTACCGCTGGGCGTCCCCCACCTGGAAGGCGCGGCTGATGCGCCCGAGGATATCCACCAGGGCCGCGGTGCCGCCGACCAATATCTGATCGATGATCACCCGGTCGACGATACGGAAAAGGGCCAGTGACAACTTGCGCAAGGGGCGGATGATCACCGCGCCGTAGAACTCGTCGACGCGGAACTTGTCGCGGGCCAGCTGCACGAACCCCGGGAAGGCGGCGGCGAACTTGGCCGCGGGGGCCCGATAACCGCCGCCGTAGAACAGGTTAGCCAGCGCGATGCCGGTCAGCGCCAGCACCGTGGAGATCCCCATGAACAGCAACTCGGTGCTGTGGGCAACCTCCAGCTCGACGCCCACGGCGGGCTCCAGCATGTGCCCGAGCAGATTCCACTCTGGATGACCGAACAGGCCGCCCGGGATGCCGAGGAGGCCGCCCAACCCGGCGCCGACCGCCAGCACCACCAACGGACCCACCATGCTGGGGGGCGACTCGTGGATGTGGTGGCGGGTCTCGGCGTCGGCGCGCGACGGCCCGGAGAACACCAGGAAATAGAGGCGCGACATGTAGAACGCGGTTCCCAGCGCCGCCAGCAACAGGATGGTGCCCACGGTGGGGCCGACCCACGCCATATCGTGGCCGAAGACCTCGGTGGCGAACGCTCCCGCCACGAGGGCGTCCTTGGAGAAGAATCCCGAGAAGATAGGGACGCCGCAGATTGCCAGCCAACAGACCACGAACACCGCGTGGGTCCACGGGGTGAGCTTGCGCAGGCCACCCATCTTGCGGATGTCGCCCGAACCGCTCATGGCGTGCATGATCGATCCGGCGCACAGGAACAACCCCGCCTTGAAGAAGGCGTGGGTGAACAGGTGGAACACCCCGCTCGAGAAATTGGCGGTGCCCACGCCCGCGAACATGAAGCCAAGCTGACTGACCGTGGAGTAGGCCAGGACCTTCTTGAAGTCGTTCTGGGCGAAACCGATGATGGCGGCGAACAGGGCGGTGACCGCGCCCACCACCGCCACGATGGCCAGGGCGGCGGGGGACAGCACGTAGACCGCGTGCATGCGCGCCACCATGTAGACGCCGGCCGTGACCATGGTGGCCGCGTGAATCAGCGCCGACACCGGCGTGGGACCGGCCATTGCGTCGGGCAGCCAGACGTAAAGAGGAAGCTGCGCGGATTTTCCGGCGGCACCGATGAACAGAAAGGTGCCGATCCAGAAGGCCATGGGCATGCCCAGCCAAAACGGCGCCGTGAAGGCCGATCCGGCGGTGGCCATGGTGGTGATCTCGGAGAAGCGCAGGGTACCGGTGGCCTGGAAGGTCAGGAAGATGCCGATCAGGAAGCCGAAGTCACCGATGCGGTTGGTGATGAAGGCCTTCTTGCCGGCATCCGCGTTGGCGGTCTCGTGATACCAGAAGCCGATCAACAGGTAGCTGCACAGACCCACGCCCTCCCAGCCCACGAACATCACCGGCAGGCTGTCACCCAGCACCAGCACCAGCATCGAGCCGCAGAACAGGTTCAGGTAGGCGAAGAAGCGCGGGTAGTCCGGGTCATGCGCCATGTACCCGGCGGAGTAGATGTGAATCAGGAAGCCAATGAAGGTGATGACCAGGCACAACAGCCCCGACAGCGCATCCATGCGGAAGGCCAGGTCCACCGAAAGGTTTCCGGTCGCCATCCAGGACCAGACCACGTCCCGGAGGCCGCCCGCTTCCGCGGCGACCGGCAACCGGGTGAAGAAAGCGTCGAAGGCAACCAGGGCCGCACCGCCGATGGCCCCCGCGGCCACGGCCAGCACAGTCTCGCGACTCCAGCGCCGCCCGAAGAAGAACAGCAGGGTGGCGCCGAGGAACGGCAATAGCGGAATCAACCGCAGATTGAACATGGTTTCGGAAGCGTTCATGAGAGTTGGCCCGTCCCCGCTCAGCGCTTCATCAAGGTGGCTTCGTCGAGATTGATGGTCTGCCGGTTGCGGAACAGACCGACCAAGATGGCCAACCCCACCGCCGCCTCGGCCGCGGCCAGCGCGATGATCAGGAAGGCGAAGACGTGCCCCTTCTCATCGTTCAGGGCCCGGGAGTAGGTCAGCATGGCCAGGTTGCCGGCGTTGAGCTGAAGCTCGATTCCCATCAGCACCACCAGAGCGTTGCGACGCAGCAGCACGCCGGTGGTCCCGATCAGGAACAGCGCGAACGACAGGATCAGATAATAGAAAGACGGCATCAGTGATGTCCTCCGCCACCAGCGGTGGCCGCCGCATGCCCGTCGTCGCCCTCTCCGCCTGGAGCGATGAGGGGCACGGGCGAATCGTGGCTGCTGAGGTGGGCGATGGCGATGCGCTTGTCGGCGGCCAGCACGGCGTCGGTCTCCTTGCGCGCCGACCGCGACACCACCACGCCCCCGACGATCGCCACCAGCAACAGCAACGAGATGGCCTCGAAGGGGAACAGGAACTGCCGGAAAAGGATGTCGCCGATGGACGCCACCGTGCCGAACGTATCGCTGGCCGGCACCGGCACCACCACCGCCGAGGCCTGGTCCGGAATGGTTATGCCGGCAAAGACCCACAGCAGGTACAGACCGGCCACCACGCCACCGACGCGCCAGAAAATACCGCGCAGGGAGATCAGGGTGGTTTCCTCGCGGTTCACGATCATGACCACGAAGATGAACAGGACCATGATGGCGCCGGCATAGACCAGCACCTGCAACACGGCCAGGAAGTGCGCCGACAGGGTGGCGTACAGCGCCGCCAACCCGAAGAAGGTGGCCACCAGGCTCATCACCGCGCTGACCGGGTTCTTGCGGGTCATGCACACGATGGACATGGCCACGATCCCCAGGGCCAGGATCAAGAAGATCACGCCTTCCCCCGAGGCCAGAGGCGCCAGCAGATCGCCGAGCGACGCCGCCCCGGGCGTTCCAGCCGCGGTCCGGGCTCCCATCACGCCGCCTTTCTGATCTTGGCGTGGAAGTCGGCGCGGAACTTGGTGAGGAACCCCATCATCGGCCAGGCCGCCGCCTCCCCAAGCGCGCAAATGGTGTTGCCGGCGATGCCGTTGGCAACGTTGCCCATCAGCTCGACGTCACCTGGCTTGCCGTCGCCGGCCGCCAGGCGCGTGCAGACCCGGGCCAACCAGCCCGTGCCTTCGCGGCAGGGGGTGCACTGCCCGCACGATTCGTGAGCGTAAAACCGCATGATGCGGGCGCACAGCGCCACCACGTCCGTGCTCTCGTCGAAGACCACGATGCCGCCCGAGCCGGCCATGGTCTTCAGGCGCTTGCCGTTGCCCATATCGAAGGGAAGCCCCGCCTGGACCTCCACGTCCTTGATGCGGGCGTCGGTCATCAGCGCGTCGAATTCGATGGGAATGTCCAGCTCACTGGCATCGAGCGGCGGCATGGAGGTGCCGCCCGGGATCAGACCCTTCAGCTTCCGTCCGCCCGGGATCCCGCCGCACACGTCGTAGACCAGGTCGCGCATGGGGATGCCCATGGGCAGCTCGTAGACGCCGGGCTTGTTGACGTGTCCGGAGACGCAGACGATGCGGGTGCCGCCCGACTTGCCCATGCCCAGGCCGGCAAACCACGCCCCGCCCTTCTGCACGATCTCGGGAATGTTCATCAACGTCTCGACGTTGTTGACCACGGTGGCCTGCTGAAACAGCCCCTTCACCGCCGGGAACGGCGGCTTCAAGCGCGGCCAGCCACGCTTGCCTTCCAGCGAATTCAACAGGGCGGTCTCTTCGCCGCAGATGTACGCGCCGGCGCCCCGATGCAGGGTAATGTCGAAACGGAAGGTGCGCCCGCCCGCCACGCTGTGGTCGGCGCCGAGCAGACCGGCGCCGTAGGCCTCGTCGATGGCCGCCTGAACGATCTTTGCCTCGCGGATCATCTCGCCACGAATATAGATATAGGCGTGCTTGCAGCCGATGGCGTAGGACGCGATGGCCATGCCCTCGATCAGCAGGTGCGGATCGTAGGCCAGCAGTTCGCGATCCTTGCAGGTGCCGGGTTCGGATTCGTCGGCGTTGACCACCAGATAAACGGTGCGCGCTTCCTTGGGGACGAACGACCACTTCAGTCCGGTGGGGAAACCTGCGCCGCCGCGACCGCGCAAGTTGGACTTCTTCACCTCGTCCACGATTTCCGCCGGGGTCATGCCGGCGCCCTTGCGAAAGCCCTCCCACCCGCCGCGGGCGCGGTAGGTCGCCAGCTTGTGGCTATCGGCGATGCCGAAGTTCTTGGTGACGATCTTGACGTCTCTGGCGGCTTGCCAGCCGGTAGTTGCCGAAGTGGTCACTGGTCGTGCCTTTCAACCCTTGTGAACGGGACCAAGGCCGATGATGGTCGTAGATCCCACCGCTCCCGAAGGAACCGTGGCTCCTCCTCCCGATCCGGAAGGTCCCGATTGGGCGGTCTGTCTGGCGCGTTCCTGCCAGCGCCGGCGCAGATCGTCAAGGACCGCGTCCACCTTCTGCGGCGTCAGGTCCAGGTAGTACTCGGGACCGCAAATCATCATGGGTGCGTTGGCGCAGGCGGCCAGGCACTCTTCTTCCACCAGGTGGAAACAGCCGTCGGGCGTGCTTTCACCGGCCTTGATGCCCAGCCGTTTCTCGATGTGGTGGAGGACCTCGTAGCCCCCGCGCAACATACAAGAGACGTTGGTGCAAACCATCAACTCGTTCCGTCCGGTGTTCTCGCGGTGGAACATCGTATAGAACGTGATCACACCGAACACGTGAGCTGGGGGCAGCTTCAGGGTGTCGGCAACCAGATGCAGCGCTTCGTCGGGAAGGTGACCGAACTCCTCCTGCGCCAGGTGCAACACCGGTAAAAGTGC
>JBDSME010000322.1:0-2948 GCA_039916065.1 Polyangia bacterium | reverse complement strand
CGGGCCACCCCCAGATCCTCGGAGGTGATGGGCTTGCCTGCCTGCAAACGCTGTTCGCAGCGCGCCAGCGCCACGCCGATGCCCCCCAGGGCATTCTTCAGCTCGTGCGCTGCCAGCGCCACGATCGCCATCGCGTCTTCGGTGAGTCCCGGCGGTTCGGGCGACTCCGTGTCGGCACCGGTGGATGTCGGCGTTGTCGGGGAAGTGAGAACGGCGGGTTGTGGTGACGGTGACGGAAAAGCTGCTGGCGAATTGGGACCGCGCTTGCCCTTCATGCGCTCGCCCGCTCCACTAGCAAGGCGATGCCCTGGCCGACGCCGATGCACATCGTGACCAGTCCGTAACGCGGGGCCTGCGACAGACTGGCCCCTGCTCCCCGTCGCGCCAGCTCGTGAACCAGCGTGCCGGCCAGTCGGGCCCCGGAGCACCCCAGGGGATGACCGATGGCGATGGCACCGCCGTTCACGTTGACGCGCACCGGGTCGAACCCCATGTCGCGAATGCAGGGAATAGCCTGCGCCGCGAAGGCCTCGTTCAGCTCGATGAGGTCGATGTCACTGGCGCGCACCCCGACCCGGTGCAACAGCTTGCGGGTGGCGGGAATGGGGCCCAGACCCATGTGGCGCGGCTCTACGCCGGCCACCGCCGCCCCGATCACCCGCGCCAGCGGCCGGGCATGAACGCCGCTGAGCCGGCGCAGCCCCTCCTCCGAGGCGATGAGCAGCGCGGCGGCACCGTCGTTGATGCCCGAGGAATTTCCAGCGGTCACCGTGCCGCCGGTTTTGCGAAAGGCTGGTCGCAACCCCGCCAGGTCGGCGGCGGTGGTTTCGGGTCGTGGGTGTTCGTCAACGTCGAAGGTTCTGGGCAGCCCCTTGCGCGTGGGCACCTCCACGACACAAAGCTCCGCTGCGAAGCGTCCCGCCGCCTGTGCCGCCGCCCAGCGGCGTTGACTCTCCAGCGCGAAGGCGTCCTGCTCATCGCGCCCGACCTTGTACATCTCCGCGACCAATTCGGCGGTCTCACCCAAAGGATGCGTGCCGTACATGGCGTCCATGCGGGGATTCACGAACCGCCATCCCAGGGTGGTGTCATACGAGGTGGTGTTCCCGCGCGCCCAGGGTTCGGACACTTTCGCGGTCACCAGCGGTGCCCGGGTCATCGATTCGACTCCCCCCGCGATCACCAACTCGGCCTCGCCGCTGGCCACCGCCCGCGCCGCGTCGATAACGGCGGCCAGTCCCGAGCCACACAACCGATTCACCGTCATCCCGGGAACGGAGACCGGCAGTCCGGCCAGCAACGCGCTCATCCGCCCCACGTTGCGATTGTCTTCACCGGCCTGGTTGGCGCACCCAAGGATGACGTCGTCGATCAGGTTGGGGTCGGCGCCGGTCCGGCGCACGATCTCGGCCACCACCAGGGCACCCAGATCATCGGGGCGGAACGAGGCCAGCGCCCCACCGTATCGGCCCACGGGCGTGCGTACGGCGTCGACGATGAAAGCGGGGCGCGGGGCAGAGCTCATCAGGCCGTCAGTATAGCGCCGGCCACGCCACGATCTCGGGCCTCTCGGTCATGTTGCCGGCACCCAGACAACATGAAATCAAATCAGAATTCCCGACAGTCGGCCGGGACGTCCGCACGGCCGAAGCTGAAGGGGCGCGCCTGCTTGATCACCAGCTGGCGCTCCGGCCCCAGCAACTTCCATTCGATGTCCATGGCGAACCACCGGTTCTGGCGGGCGGGATCCAGCCGTCCGCGGAAATGATCGTGGATCGCGCCCAGCGTGCACATCAACGTCCCCAGCTCGGCGGGTGAGATCACCTGTCCCGCGATCAGGCTGCTGCGGCTCACGGTGTCGATGCGTGGCGGATCTCCCGCCCGGAAGGTCCCCTGCTCGCTGGTGACGCCGGGGGCCGGGTTGGTGACGCTCGCTTCCCCCGCCTGCGCGTTGAAGTAGAAGGCGTCCCCGTAGATGGGGTCCAGCACGTTGCGGCTGACGGCGACGCCGTTTGCTCGCTCATTGGTGAACGCCGGCTCGACCAGAACTCCCATGGCCGCCGTGGTGTGATCCACCAGCGCTTGTTCCCGTTCGTCGAAGGCGCGTGGTTGCCACAGGCTGGCCCAGACGGTGCGCAGCCCCTGCCCGACGTCCAGGTCGGGGTCAGGGTCGCCGACCGCCGCGCTGACGGAGGTGTACAGCCCGGCGCCGGTGAACCCCGGCAGATCCTCGGTGTTGCTGCTGGAGCGCAGGCGGACCCGCGCCGTGCCGAAGCGCGCCGCGATCTCCGCGCGTACGGTGTCCAGCAGTCCGGGTTCCACGGGCGTGGTGGTGATGGCGGCTCGGATCTCGGCCAGGGCTGCTGCGCGCCGCATCGGATCCGCCGCGAACGCCGGGTCCGCGCTGCGGGCCGCGAACAGAGCGGCGGCGCCGCTGCGCTGGAAGTGCTCGAGGTAATGCACCACCGGCACCGCGAACGCCGCCCGCGGAAGAGGCAAACCCGCCGGGCAGGCCACCCCCTGCAAGGACAGGCGGTACAGCTCGCCGATCTGCGCGGCCTTGGCCCCCACCACCGGCAGCGATTCCAGGGCGCCGGTGGTGGTGAGATCGACCAGCGACCTCACGCTGGTGTCCAGCCGCGGCTCCAGGCGTGGCCCCTTGGGACGCAGGCTGTCCCAGAACATGGTCGCCTCGGCGGGCGTGGTTTCAGCGATCTTGAACCCGGCGCCCGACACCTCGAACCGGACCAGCTTGTTCAGGTAGGGCGCCACCCGCGGATCACTGCGCGCGCCCAGCAGGGCCATGTTCGGCGTGCCACGGTTCTTGGACAACACCGCCACGTGCGCCAGCGGTGTCTGGAAGGCCTCCGTGATCAGCCCACCGACCAGCGAGATGTCATTGGGGACCTCGTCGGTGATCACGATGACATCGGGTCCGAGAGGGGTGG
>JBDSME010000321.1:0-3776 GCA_039916065.1 Polyangia bacterium | reverse complement strand
TCCCTTCACCAAGGAGCCGACGGTGTTCAAGGCCAAGCCCGCCCGCAAGGTGATCAAGGCGCGGCCGGTCAAGGCCGCCAAGGACGCGGCCGTCTAAGAGCGACTTCGCCGCTCGCGGGAGGGCTCGGCCTCCCGCGAGCCCTCCCGCTTGCCGGCGATCGGGGCGCGGCGCGGATCGTGTGACCCCAATTTTGCGCGGATTTCCGCGCGGATTAAGCGCGGCTCAGGCGCAGATGACGCGTACGACGTGGGTATGCATACCACCCGTGGTCGACGTCATCATGAACTGCATGCCCGCCTTCAGTTTGGTGAAATCCGCTGCGGTGATGGTCACCATGTGATCGTGCTTGGAGTTTCCCTGGATGCTGTAGGTCTTGTTGACGCCGGCCGTGACATCCGCGGCGGCGACCATCATGATGTGCTCACTGCCCGCCGGGTGATTGGTGAGGATGGTCTCCATGGGCTCGTGGGCATCACAAGCGTTGGCGCCAGAGCTGCCTCCGGCCCCGGAACCGCCAGTCCCGGAACCGCCAGTCCCGGAACCGCCGCTGCCGGAACCGCCGGTCCCGGCGCCGCCAGTCCCGGCGCCGCCAGTCCCGGCACCGCCAGTTCCGGAACCGCCGCTGCCCGAGCCACCAGTTCCGGAACCGCCGCTGCCGGTCGTTCCGCCCGACCCGGCTCCACCGCTGCCGGATGAGCTGCCCCCAGATCCAGAACCGCCCGTGCCGTTGTGACCTCCAGTGCTGCCCACGGCCGGCGTATCGCTGCTGCTGCAGCCGATGCCGTTGGCGAGGCCGAACCCCGCCCCGGCTACCACCAATGCTGTCTTCAGGAATTCCTTGCGATCGGGTTTCATTTGTTACTCCTCATCGTTCACGTAGATCGCCGTCCTGGGAAAGGCGCCACGGGCAGCCCGGGCGGCGAAGGTTGTGCACCCGGCCCTTGGTGCTTTGATCAGTTTGCGACGACCTGCTCGTTGCGCGCCCCCGCGTCCCGACTTGACGAAAATGGCCGGTTACCGCGCACTTCTACCACAAGGAGGATTCATGGCCGCCGCAGGCAAACGTCAACGGCGGATTCCCCCACCCATTTTACGTAACATTTTGAAATAACTGATTTTTACGGAAGGTAAAGCCGAGCCAGACCTGCCGATGGCTAAACGGGCGGACGAGATGCCTTCCCCCGCAGCCGTCCCGGGCTTTCAACCTGGCCGGCCGCCCGCCCCGCCGTCCGTTGCCAGTAACGCCGTTCCCGCCGCGCGTCACCTTTCGGTATGCCTTTCCTGTTGGTGCACGGGCCAAGCCGCGAGAAAGCCGACCTTTGTAGCTGCCGCACGGTCGGGTCTGGTACTTGCTTTGAGTTTGCGAGATCGAGCTTGAACAACACGCCCCCTCGACGCTTTAGCCTGCAGGAATGACCATGGCAACCTCTATGTCCATCCACGACAAAGACGCCGCAGTCCGCTCCCGCGACAGGGATGAAGAAGACGTAGCTGACCTCCTGGTGGCGCTTCGTCGCCAGATCGACGCCACGGAAAAGCTGATCGCTCAGAGCGGCGGCTTGCTTCGCGAGCTCGACGTGCACCGAGGGCAACAGCCCTCACGCCGCATACCGAAGCGGTGACCAGTCACTCGCTATCCCGCGGTCGGCAACAATCCCAGCGCCAGCCGCACCGGGGCGAAGGAGCGCCGGTGGGCCGGACAGGCGCCGTGAACCTGTAGTGCCTGCGTGTGTTCTTTCACCGGATAGCCTTTGTGCTTGGCGAAACCGTACGCCGGGTACTGCTGGTGAAGCTCACGCATCCTGGCGTCACGGGCGGTCTTCGCCAGAATGGAGGCGGCGGCGATGGTCAGGCTCTTCTCGTCGCCCCTGATGATGCCCTGCTGGGCGATGGTGGTGTCCTTCAGCTTGCGTGCATCGATGAGGAGGTGCTGGGGACGAACGCCCAGGCCGTCCACCGCGCGCTGCATCGCCAGAATTCCGGCCCAGTAGATGTTGATGCGGTCAATCTCCTCCGGTTCGACGAACCCCACGCACCAGGCAACCGCCTGTTCTCGAATCAGCGGGGCCAGTTCCTCACGTTCCTCTGGGGAGAGCTTCTTTGAATCGTCCACCCCCGCCAGCCTGAAGTCGGGTCGAAAGATCACCGCCCCCGCGGCCACCGGACCGGCAAGGGGACTCATCCCCGCCTCATCGACTCCCGCCACGTGAACCACGCCGCGGCTCCACAGCGCTCGTTCGAACCGCAGGATCGTCCGCAGGCGCTGGCCTTCGCTTCGATTGTCGTGGCGACGGCGCTCGATCGCCGCCAGGATGCTCCTGGCACCGGCGGCACTGTCCGCGCGCAGCCGCGCCTCCAGCACGGCAGGCAAGGGCCGGTTCCGCTCCACGTAGCGGGAGCGGATCGCGGCGTAGGTGAGCTGCTTCCCTTCCCCCATGACGCTAACGGTAACGCCGGCGCGCTGGCGCGCAAGTGGCAAGGACGGCCGACAGGAAAGACCTCGAGATGCGAGGAGGATTATCCTTCCCGGATGGAATACACATTCAAGCGGGTAACGCCCCAAGAGGTGACCGTTCTCAAGCGGATGCTGGCGATGTTCGGCGAGGCGTTCGGCGAGGCAGAAACCTACCAGGGCGCGGTACCAGATGATGGGTACCTGGAAGCGCTGCTACGCAAGCCACATTTCATCGCGATCGCAGCCCTCCGGGGCGAAGCGGTGGTGGGCGGACTGGCCGCGTACGAGCTGGAAAAGTTCGAGCGTGTGCGCAGCGAGATATACATCTACGATCTGGCCGTGGGGGAAGGTGATCGACGCCGGGGAGTGGCCACCGGTCTGATCCGCAACCTGGCTGAGGTGGCCCGGGAGAGGGGCGCGTACGTCATGTTCGTACAAGCGGATCCGGGGGACGACCCCGCCATCCGGCTGTACCAGTCCCTGGGCACGCGCGAGGACGTCCATCATTTCGATATCCCGGCGGACCTTGCCAGGGTGTCCCCGAAGACCTGAGCCGCTTGGCCGTCGCGTGCGGCGCCGCCGTCGGCGAGGCCATCACTTCCACCCAGCCCTCCGCCACCATCGAGGAGCTCAGCGCCTACCGACAGGGCCTGCCCTTCAGCCCCGTCACCGAGAGGTACGCGGCCGAGGCACCAGCAGTCGTGGGCGGCGACCGGGACGAAAGACGAGCGCCAGCGCCAGTGTCAGCAGCAGGGGGCTCTGCCAGCTGCGATCCACTGCGCCGACCGCATCGCAGCTGCAACCTGCGGAGTCGCCCCCGACGGGGCGGGCGTTCCCGGTGGCCCCACCCGTGCCGTAGGTCATTCCGGAGTTGCCTGAGTTGCCACCCCGCGCTCCGCCCGTCCCGTCGTTGGCGTGGGTGCCGCCTGTGCCCATTCCGGAGTCGCCACCGGTGGCGGAGATGCCTGCCAATCCGCCGTCGCCGCTGTCGCCGCCGTCGCCGCCGTTGCCGCCGCTGCTGTTGCCGCCGCTGCTCGTCGCACCGCCTGTGCTAATCCCGGAACTTCCGGCCGTGGCTGACGTACCGGCGGCCCCGCCCCCGCGTCCCCCGGGATCGCCCCTGCCCTCTGTGGGGGCGTCGACGCCCCCGTCCACGCCTGTCACACCGCCCGAGCCACCGGCGCCTCCATCTCGAACCGGCATCGAACCGTCGAGGCCGAAAAAGTGGATCGCGTCGGCGAGATCGAGAACCAGATTGTGGGGCTGTCCGGTCTCTTGAATGGCCTCGACGGCGACGACGCCGCTACCGTCGAGGTACCG
>JBDSME010000320.1:0-3031 GCA_039916065.1 Polyangia bacterium | reverse complement strand
CCGCGCGAGGTGGGGGCGGATCGCATCGTCAACGCGGTGGCGGCGCACGCCCGCTGGCCGCAGGGCGCCATCGTGGTGGACTTCGGCACGGCCACCACCTTCGACGTGGTGACGCCCCGGGGGGAATACGCGGGTGGGATCATCGCGCCGGGACTGATGGTGTCGGCCGACGCCCTTTACAGCCGTACCGCGAAGTTGCCGCGGGTGGAGATCACCCGGCCCCGGACGGCCATTGGGAAGAACACCGTGGCCAGCATCCAGGCGGGGCTCGTGTTTGGGTACGCGGGTCTGGTCGACAGCCTGGTCACCCGCATCCGCGCCGAGATCGACTTCGCCCCGCGAATCGTGGGGACGGGCGGGCTGGCGGCGCTGATCGCGAAGGAATCATCCACCATCGACGAATGCGACGACATGTTGACGCTGGACGGGCTGCGGTTGTTGCACAACCGGAACCGTTGAAGAAGGGGCGGCCTATCCACAAATGACCGGAGATGAGACGCCTGCCCCACCATCAGCCGCCGACGATTGGCGCCGCCTGCTGACGGATCCCGCGACACCCGCCGCGCAGTTGCGTGCGCTGGCGGCGCGGCCCGATGTCGATGCCGAGGCGCTGGCGCGGCTGGCGGCCGACGAGCGGCGCCTGAAGGAGGCGCCCGAGATCGCCGCGGCCATCTACGGCAACCCGCGCGCGCCACTCAGCGTCGCCAATCGAGCGGTCATCACCTGTCACCGTGCCGGTGTCGCCGTGGAAGGCATCCCTGGATTCGAGGAACTGGCCCAGGCCATCGCCGCCGATCCGACGGCGCTGGAGTCCGGGACCGTCGATGCCGCTTTCGGGGAGCTGTTGCGGGGGACGTCAGAGGCGCAAGCCGAGGAGGGGCAGGGGCAAGAGGAGGAGGGCGGTGATCTCCCCGGAGGGGTGGATCCCATCACCGTCGCGCCGGCCGCTTCGCCGTCGGCACCGTCGATTTTGGCGGCACCTCGGAAAGAGCCGGCTCCAAGCAAGCGCCGGTCCGCGGTGATTGATTTTACCCGGCTGAAGCTTTACGAGAAGATCCGCCTGGCCACCCTGGGGAACGCCTATTGCCGGCGGAACCTGCTGCGCGATTCCAATCGGATGGTGGCCATGGCGGTGATTCGCTCGCCGCAGATCACCGACGGAGAGATCGCCAAGGCGGCTGGCAACCGGTCGTTGAGCGAGGAGGTGATTCGCTACATCGGCAACCGGAAGGAGCTGGTGAAGCAGTATCCGGTGAAGCTGGCGCTGGTGGGGAACGCCAAGTGTCCCCTGGCGGTGGCGTTGCGCTTGCTGCCAACCTTGAACGCGGACGACATCAAGCACATTGCGCGGTCGAAAAACGTACCGGGCGCCCTGTCCGCATCGGCCAAAAGGCTGGCGGCGCCCAAGCAGCCGCAGTAGATCCAGCCGGTGGCTTCTGGAGAACTGGCCTTGAACCTGCGACGGTTCCCCGCCGCCCTGGGGGCGGTGCTTATCACGCCTGGTGCGGCGATGCGCGAGGTGGAGGCCCGCGAGAGCGGCGGATTCTGGATGCTGGTGGCATGGTCGCTGGTCGCCGCGGTCACGCTGCGGTTCGCCAACCTGGCCGACGCCGTGGTGGGGTTCGAGGCGGGGGGCGGCCTGCGCGTGCTGTCGGTCCTGGTCGGTGAGCTGACCCAGGCCATCCCGGCTGCCCTGGCGTCCGCGCTGGCGATCGTGGTGCTGGCCGGAGCCAAGCGCGATCCGGCGATCGATCTGGAGCTGGGCTGCGCCGCCGCCATCCCCTTCCTCTTCACCCGCGCGCTGTTTCGCACCGGCGTGATCCTGATGGGCCGTGAACCTTCGCTCCGGGGGGTTCAGGGGTCGTATCTGGTCGCCGGCCTCTGGACGGCCGCGGTGACGGTGATCGCCATCGGGGTGGCGCGTCGCCGTCCGCAGCCGCGCGTCACCGACGCCAGCAACGGCGAACAGCGGGCCAGGCACGCGCGACAGACAAAGGTGGCGGGTTGGCTGGCCCTGGGCGTACTGCTGGTGGGCCTGGGCGGCAGCGCCCTGTGGACCATCCGCAACTCATCGTCCCTCGGCCCGGTGGCCAGGGGCGGGGCGGCGCCGGACTTCACGCTGCCGCGGATCGACGGGACGGCTGGCACCTTGTCCCTGTCTGCCTATCGCGGGCAGGTGGTGGTGCTCGATTTCTGGGCCACCTGGTGCCCTCCCTGTCTGGCGGCCTTGCCGATGATGCACCAGCTCTCGGGCGAGCTCGCTTCCCGGGGCGTCACCTTCGTGGGGGTGAACTCGGAGGGCGCCCAAAACTCCAGGGACGACGTGGCTGCTTTCCTGCGGCAACACGGTGCCCCCTACCCGGTGGTATTCGATGACGGCACCGCCAACGAGCTGTACCGGATCAAGGTGCTGCCCACGGTGGTGATCGTGGGCAAGGACGGCGTGGTCGAGCGCGTGTTCATGGGCAGCGCCGGCAAGAGCACCCTGGTCTCGGCGATCAACACCGCACTGTCACGCTGACGCGCGCGGCGCGCGGACGGGCGGCTCGCACGTCAGCGTGGGCGCCTACTCTCGGCGGGCGATCTCTTCCACGAAGTAGGCGCTGCGATGGCGGGCCGTGGGGAGATGACTGTCCCAGCAGCCCGCGGAACAGAACACCAGCTTCACCCGACCGGAGTTGCAGGTGGAGACGGAACAACGAATGACCTTGCCGCCGACCGCTATCGGTTTACGGCACATCGAGCAAACGAAGGCGGGAGTCATGGACATCAAGGACCTCGATGTTGCGGGAAAATACGTGCGGAGCCAGGCATCAGCGATACGGTAACCGGAGTTCGATGATTTTGGCAGCGGGTCTTTTGTCGCGCCGATCTACAATTTTCGGATGAGGCTCGCGGGATGTCTGGCGGTCGAGGCCTGCGTGGCCGCGGCCCTGGTCGCCGGTGCCGCAGTGGGGGGCGCGCGCGCGGTGGACCTCGTCCGGGGTAGCCTGGCCGCCCGGGGCGCGCGCATCGTGGCTGCCGCCGCGGG
>JBDSME010000319.1:0-11786 GCA_039916065.1 Polyangia bacterium | reverse complement strand
TGCCGCACCTTCTCGGCGAAGGTCCGGGCGGCGTCGAGGGAGATCTCGGGCAAGACGATGGCGAACTCCTCGCCGCCATAGCGGGCGAAGAGATCCTCGCGACGAATCTTCAGCTTCACCGCCGAGGCCAGCTGCTTGAGGACGTAGTCACCGGCCAGGTGTCCGTAGGTGTCGTTGATATTCTTGAAGTGGTCGAGGTCGAACATCACCAGGGATAGGGCCCGCTGGTAGCGGTGAGCCCGGGCGATCTCCCGTTCCAGGGTCTCCATGAAAAACCGCTTGTTCGATATCTGGGTCAGACCATCGACCGTGGTCAGTCGATAGATCTCTTCGTGGTAGGCGTTCTCGATGTTGCCGCCGGTTAGGAACTTGAAGATGGTGCGGCCGATCTTGATGAGATCGCCGTCCTGGAGCACATGCTCTTCGATGGGCTCGTCGTTGACGTAGGTGCCGTTGGTGGAGCCCAGGTCGCGCACCAGCAGGGACTTGCCGGTGTTCACGATCTTGGAGTGGTTCCGGGAGATCGACTCCTGGTCGATCTGGATCTCGCACTTCGAGGAGCGGCCCACCACCACCGACTGGCTGTTCAGATTGTACTTCTTGCCCAGCTCGTCTCCATAGATGACGACCAGACAGGCCTCTTTGCCCAGAGGCCTGTCCGTGATCCGGCTGATGGCCGTGACAACGGTCTTGGCCCGGACATGGTCGGAATCCGAGGCGTCGTTGGGGTCGAAGGGCTTGCGTGGCAAGGCGTGGGTCCAGAAGCCTAGGCGATTCGCCGTTTTCCGTAAAGGAGGCTGTGAACGACGGGGGTGGTCAATCGGTTAGACTGCAGGGGTCCATGACTGAACGAAACGAAAACAGACCTACATCCACATCCACATCCAGTTCGGCGGCAACGTCCAACCCCAGCGCCCCGGATCCCACCTCGACGCCCGGTGGGACCCCCGCGTCCCGCCCGGCGGTGCCCCCGCGCGGACAACCCGACGCCGACGCCGTTGCCGCTGAGGACTTTGCCGCGCTGTTCGCCGCATCGGAACACACGGGCCGGCGCGGTCGGCCCACGCGGTACGCCATCGGCGACAGGGTCAGCGGCAAACTGATATCGATCGGGCGCGATGTGGCCGTGATCGACCTGGCGGGTGGTGGTGAAGGGACCCTGGACGTGGTCGAACTGCGTGACGAGTCGGGACAGCTGACGGCGCAGGTGGGGGAAACGGTAGAGGCGCGGGTGGTGGCCAAGGGTGACAAGGACGGGATGGTCACCCTGCGGCGAGCCCCGGCGCGCGGCATGGAGGCGCGCGCCAGCCTGGGACAGTTCGCTTCCAGCGGTCTACCCGTGGAAGGTACGGTGACCGGCGTCAACAAGGGGGGGCTGGAGGTCAACGTGGCCGGTCTGCGCGCATTCTGTCCCGCGTCGCAGATCGACAGCCGGCAGGTGACGGATCTGTCCACCTATGTGGGACAAAAGCTGCTGTTTCGGATCACCAAGTTCGACGAGGAGGACCCGCGGGGCGCGAACGTGGTGGTGTCGCGGCGTGCCCTGCTGGAGGAGGAAGGTCGAGCCCGAGGCGCCGAGACCCGCGCCAAGCTCAGCGTGGGCGCGGTCATCACGGGGGTGATCACCTCCGTGAAAGACTTCGGCGCCTTCGTGGATATCGGCGGTATCGACGGGTTGTTGCCCGCGTCGGAGCTGGGGTTTCAGCGCGGCAGCCGGCCATCAGAGCTGGTTTCGGTCGGTCAAGCGGTGACGGTACAGGTGCTGCGGATCGAGAAGCGCGACCCGGCGAAACGCGACCCCGCCCGGCGCGATGGTGGCCGGGGTGCGACCCCGCCCAGCGAGCAGATCACGTTATCGCTCAAGGCGCTGCAGCAGGACCCCTGGGACGAGGCGGTGGCGCGCTTGCCGGCGGGCAGCACCGTGAAGGGCAAGGTCACGCGCACGGAACCGTTCGGCGCGTTCGTGGAGGTGATCCCCGGGGTGGAAGGACTCCTGCACATCAGCGAGCTCGGCGGCGGCAAGGTGCTGCGGCATGCCCGGGACGCCGCCAAACCGGGCGACGCCCTCGACGTCACCGTCATCGGCGTGGACCGTGAAAAGCGGCGCATCTCGCTGTCGCTGGCCAGTGACGAGGACCGGGTCGATGACGAGGGCCGGGCGGCCGCGCAGAAGGCCGGCGGCTCCTCCGGCATGGGGACGCTGGGAGACCTGCTGCGCGACAAGCTGCGCTAACGCGCCTTCGGCGCTCGCCGGGGACCGAGGACGGCCCCCCACGTGCCCCCCACCGGAGGTGCTCGACGGCGAAGCCGGTCCGGCAAAGCCGGTCCTCCTGGACTACTTGGATAGCACGATCGTCGCCAGAAGAGAGTTGTCTCGATCGTTAACATCTCGATCGGGTGAGGCATCTGGTGCGGTGGCACCAGGCGGCGTCGCCGCTCGCTCAGTCGTTTAGCAGGTCGGCGGGCAGCAGGGGACTGCGGGTGCCGGTGACGATCAGCCAGAGCTGGTGCGCGGCGCGGGTCACGCCGATGTGGAACAGGTGTCGGGCCTCGTCATCCGTCCCGTAACTGCTGGCATTGGCGTCCAGCATGACCACGTAGTCGAACTCCAGCCCCTTCACCTGACGAACGTCCGTGACCTCCACACCGGGACGGAACGAGAATTCCTGGGCGCGGACCCGGCGCAGGGCCGGAACTTCGGCGCGGCGCAGCCCCTCGAAGTAGCGATCCGCCTGTTCGGGGTGGCGGGCCAGCAGCGCGACGGTGGCGCGGGGTTCGCGCCCGGACAGATCGCGCAGCGCCTCCGCCAGAAAGGCCACCGCGGCGCCTGCTGTCGTGAAGCGAAAGGCCTCCACCGGGGCACCCGCGCGCGGCGCCTCGGGTGGAACCACGTCGGCCAGCGGGCCCATGGCGTGGCGGGCCAGCGCCAGGATCTCCCGGGTGGATCGATAAGCGATGCGCAGCGGTTCCACCGCCACATGGTCGAGCGAGAGGTGACCGAGAACGCTGCGCCAGTCACCAAAGCCGTTGTCGAGGAACAGCTTTTGTGAGGTGTCACCGGCCAGGGTGATGGAGGGCGTGTCGCGCTTGCGCGCGGCGCCGGCCTTGCTGGTGCGCCCGATCAGCACGGCCAGCTTCATCGGCGACAAGTCTTGCGCCTCGTCTACGAACAGGTGGGCCAGAGGTTCCTTCACCCCGCGCAAAAGTTGGCTGGCCCGCAACAAGATGGCCACGTCATCGAGATCCAGGAGCGGCTGATCGTCCTCGGTGCGCAGCCCGTCGATGCCGGTCTCGCCGCGGATGTTCTCGTCGTCATCGTGATCACCGCGTTCACTTTCGGTCCGCCGCAAACCCTCGGGCAGATCGCTGTCCACCGTACGCGCGCTTGGCTTGCCGCTCACGCCCATGGCCGCCCAGGTGCCGGCGTCGGCGACGATCTCCTCGCGCTCTGCCTCACGGCGCTGCCGGGAGATCTTCTTCTTGTCCAGCTTCTTTTCCGGGGGGCGTTCGCGCGGATCGCGGCCGATGATGGCGGCCACCCGCTGGACCATCAACTGGTGCGCGTCGTTGATGTCGCCCTCATTGACCGTCATCTCCGCTGATCGGTGCAGCAACGCCATCAGCCGGTCGCGGTCGGTGAGCAGATCCGCCCACAGGTCCACCACCGCGCGCGAGTCCCGCTTGCCCTGATGCGCGGCGGCCCGGCGCTCCAGGTCGTGCAGCAGCGCCGGGTGGCTCTTCACCCGGGTCACCGCCGGGGGCGCCTCGTCCGTGATGGTGGCGCGCAACCAGGGGATGGCGGCGCGCAGCTCCTTCTCGGCCCAGGCGGCGAAGGCCATCACCCGCACCCCACGTGTCCCCAGCGCGGGCAGCACCTGCTCCATGTACGAAGCCAGGGCGTCGCCGTAGGTCACCACCAGCATGCGATGAGTCGGAAAGCGATCGGGCGCGTTGTACGCCAGGTACGCCAGCCGGTGCAGTCCGATTGTGGTCTTGCCGCTGCCCGCGCCGCCCTGAATCACCACCACGCCCGCCTCGGGCGCCGTCATCAACTCGAACTGGCGCGGGTCGATCAGCGCGGCGATCTCGGGCAAATGGCGGTCCAGGGCCTGTCGCCCGGAGGGTGCCGCGCCCAGGACCCCGCTCGGCCGAAACTGCCGCGTGGCCCGCGTGGCGCTCTGCTCGCCACCGGAGAGCTCGTGGAGCGGCAGATCGCTGCGCTCCCAGACGTACCGGTCCGCTCCCTGCCCCTGCCCTTGCCCTTGCCCTTGCCCTTGCCCTTGCTGACCGGGCGCCGCCTGGGCGGGTGTCGCCGCCAGCCGGCGCTTGACCCAGATGCCCTGCGGCGCGGCGATGCGCTGAAGCATTCCCCCTTCTATGGTGAGCGTCCGTCGGACCAGGATCTCCCCTTCCACCTCGCGCTCGCCAAACCTCTCTTCGTAGTCGCTCCCCTCGCCGTAGCGGTAGTAGAGCTGACTCACCGGCGCGTTTCTCCAGTCGACGATGTTTACGCGCGTTTTGGGGTCGACGTAGGTGGCCCTGCCGATGAGCACGTCCTTCTCCACGACGCCCCGCCCCGCAACCTCCTCGCGCAGGCGCAGGTGTCCGAAATAGGGGGACGCCACATCGACCAGAATCGTCTGCAGCTGCGCCCGGGTCAGCGCGACCCCTTGTAACCGCTCCATCTGGGCCACCAGCTGGGGAACGTCCTCCAGCCGCGCTTCACCGATCTCGTCGCGCAAGGCCACCATGGCGTCGGCATAGTGGACCGGCGCTCCGGCCGCGGCGGCACCGCCCGCCCCCCTGCCCGGGGCAGCCGGCCGCGTGGACCCGGGGTGGCCGGTGGGCACAGGCGCCGCAGCCGTCAGTTGCGCCTCCAGGCTGCGCCGCACCCGGACCAGAAGTTGCTCTTCGTCACCGGGAACTTCCGCGGCGTCCATGCCGGGATCGCCGTCGGCGTTGGTGCGTTCCGCCATGATCGCCGTCACCCCCAGCGAAACAGACGCAAGGCGATGGCGGAGGTGGCCACGCCCCACACCGCCAGCACCCCGAGGGGCACCCCCTGCGAGGCCAGCGAAGCGCCATCGTTGACGATGTGCCTCAGGGCATCGTTGTACGCGCTGAGCGGCAACAAACGGATGAACGGGTGCAAAAAGGTGGGAAAGCGTGCCGACGAGAAGAACACCCCCGACAGCATGAACATGGGCAGGGTGACCAGGTTGACCAGGCCGTTGGCGGTTTCATTGTTCTGCGCGCGCGACGCGCAGAGCAGGCCCAGTCCCGCGAAAGACCACGAGGCGAACAGAGACAGCGCCAGTACCGCCACCGGCGAGCCGTACATCTTCACCCCGAAGGTCCAGCGCGCAAACGCGAACAGCACGATGACCTGCAACGGGACGAACAGGAGCCCGGACAGCCGAAACGAAAGCAAGTAGTGCCCGTGGCGCATGGGCGTCGCGGTCAACCGTTTCAACAGCTTGCGCTGGCGGGCGTTGACAATGATCCAGGCTGTCCCCCACAACGCCCCGCTCAGCAGTTGCATGCCCAGCAACCCGGGGACCAGCCAGTCGATGTACCGGGCACCGCGGGCCAGCGCGGTCTCGTCCCGGGTGGGCAGCGGGTTGGTCCGACCCGCCGCGCGCTGGAGCAACTCGTCCACCTGACGGCGGATGGCCAGGGCGTCTGGCCGGGCCGGGTCGAATCGGTACACCACCGGCTGGCCGGACGACGCAGGCGGTTCCACCACCAGCAACACGTCGCCGCCCCGCAGACGAGCGGCGGCGATCTCGGCGGAGAGCGGTTCGACACTCAGCGCCGGCTCCGCGCGCAGGGTGGCCAGCAAGGCGGGCGCGCCGGCGCCGCCGTACACAAGCGCCACCGTGCTGCGGGGCGGGCCTTCCGTTCGGAAGGCAATACCCAGCGCTACCGTCAACAACAGCGGGAACCCGAAGGTCCAGAAGATGGCGCCCGGTTCGCGAAAAAATTCCTTGATGCGAACGCCCGCCAATGCGAGCAGTGGTGTCATTGAGTACGTCATCGGTTGCTGGTCTCTTCTGTCTTGTCTTGCTCTTTGTCTTGGTCTTGGTCTTGTCGTGCTCTTGTGGCTGCTCTGCGGTCAGTCTTCGCGCAGGGTTCGCCCGGTGAGAGACAGGAACACGTCATCCAGCGTCGCGGCGCGAGATACCAAGCGGGTGGGCTTCGCCTGCCGTTCGGCCAGCCGCGCGAACAGAGCCGGGAGGGCCACGTGAGGCTCGTCGACAGCCAGCGCGAAGCCGCCGCCCAGCGCCGATTCACGTTGGCGGATGGCGCGCACGCCGACGAGATCGCTGAAGGCCTCCGGCGGCAACTCGGGAGCAGTCTGCAACTCGACCAGGTGAAAACCGCCGCTCTGGTGGATGAGCTCGGCGGGTGTCCCCTGCGCGATCAGCTTGCCGTGGTCCACGATGCCCACGCGATCGCACAATCGCTCCGCCTCGTCCATGTAGTGGGTGGTCAAGACCACCGTCTTGCCCCGCTTTTTCAAGGTGGCGATGGTGTCCCACAAGGCGCGGCGCGACTGCGGGTCGAGCCCCGTGGTGGGCTCGTCCAGGAACAGGATCTCGGGATCCCCAATCAGCCCCAAGGCCACCGCCAGCCGCTGCCTCTGGCCGCCCGAGAGCTTCTGCACCCAGGTGGCGCGTTTCTCGGTGAGCTGCATCTCCTCCAGCAGATCCTTCACCTTCAGGGCTCGCCGGTCGTCGTAGAAGGTGCGAAATAGCCGCAGCGTCTCTTCGACGGTCAGTTTTTCCCACAGCTTGGTCTCCTGCAGGGTTACGCCGATGCGGGCGCGCAGGTCTTCGCCGTTTCCGGTCCAGGTCTGGCCCAGGACCTCCACCGTCCCGGCGGTCGGCGGCAACAGGCCCTCCATGATCTCGACCGTCGTGGTTTTTCCGGCGCCGTTTGGCCCGAGCAGGCCATAGCACTCGCCCAGGCCGACCTCGAGATCGAGGCCATTGACCGCCACCACGTCGGCGTATCGTTTGACCAGGTTGGAGATGCGGATCGCGACGTGCGGTTGCATGCGGGGGGCGGACTATACCCCCCAATTAGCGAGGGACCGGGAAGTTGCGCCACCCACCACCCCCCTTGCTGCATTGGGAGCGGGGGCTGCACCCCCGCCTCGCCGCGACCCGGCGTGTCTTTATTGACATTGCACCTACATGTACGACCATATCTTTCATGTCGGGTATTTCGCGCCTCTTTAGTTCGGCCGCCCTGGTCCTTCTTGCCGGAATCACCACCTCCGCCGCGGCCGAAACCGGCACCGGCGGCCCGTCGCACGCCCGGACGGCGGCGGCCTCCAGCGGAGGGTCGGTTTCCTCCCGGCGGGTGCGCATGAACACCATCGCCCGCAGCGGCCGGGGATTCATCGCCGAGCTGGAAGGGGGAGCTCATGCCGAACTGACGCTGGACCCGCGCCTCCAGGATGCCGCGGAGGAGACCTTTCGCGACTTTCAGATCCCCTACGGCGCGGCGGTGGTGATCTCGATCCCTGACGGCCGGGTGCTGGCGCTCGCCGGCCGATCCGCGGTGTCACCCGAGCTGGGGGCCGAGGAGCTGGCCCTGCATGCCTGGGCGCCAGCCGCTTCGGTCTTCAAGGTGGTGTCGGCGGCGGCTCTGGTGTCAGAGGGCGGCCTCACCAGCCAGAGCCGCGTCTGCTACCACGGCGGCGTCTCCGCGGTGCTGCCCGACAACCTGGTGGACATTCCGCGCATCGACCGCAGTTGCGCGACGCTGGCGTACGGCGTGGGGAAATCGCAGAACGCCATTCTCGCCAAGCTGGCGGCCCGCCACCTGACCCCCGCGGCGCTGGACCGCGTGGGGCGCGCTTTCGCTTTTGGCCAGGCCATTCCCTTCGATGTGCCGGTCGAGCCGTCGCACCTGGATGTCCCCACCGGCGACCCGCTTGAGTTCGCCCGCACCGCGGCCGGCTTCTGGCACTCCACCCTGTCGCCCCTGCATGGAGCGCTGCTGGCGGCGGCGGTGGCAAATCATGGCGACATGCCGGCGCCGCACCTGATCGAGCGCGCCACTGGCAGCGAAGGGCAGGCGCTGTCCCTGCCCCGTCCGGCCATCCGCCGCGTGATGACCCCAGCGGTGGCGCGCGAGGTGGGGCGGATGATGGAGGAAACCACGCGCATCGGGACAGCCCGCGGCACCTTCACCGATCGCCGCGGCCGCCCGGTGCTTGCCGTGTCGGTGGCGGGGAAGACGGGAACCCTCTCGGCGGAGACCGATAAAGGATACCTGGGCTATAGTTGGTTCGTGGGCTACGCCCCGGCCGACCACCCGCAGATTGCCTTCGCCGTGGCGCTGGGCAACCACGCCGCGTGGCGGATCAAGGCCACCTACGTCGGCCGCCGCCTGGTCAGTGAATATCTGGCCGGGCAGCGCGAGCACGCCGGGCCTCGCCTGCTGACCGCGGCGCGGTGAGAGTCTGAGGCCCGAAGCTAGAGGGCCCTTTACGCTGATGCCGCACCGCAAGACAGCGATTTACAGTTGTCCGATGAAGTCGCCGCCGTATAGACTCGGCCGTTCGCCCTAGGGTCGTCAGGACGGGTGTTTCCGGTCAGCGTTCACGGTCTTCATGCAGCTTTATCAATGGCTCACCGCCATCGCTTCGGATCGCGGCAGCGGGAAAGCGCTGGTTTACCGGGACACGTACCTGTCGTGGCGAGGGCTGCTGCACCGAGTCGACCGCCGCGCCCAGGAGCTGCATGCCATGGGCATCGCCCCCGGCGCCTGGGTCGGATTGATGCTGGGCAACGTCCCTGATTTCGTGATCCTGGCGCTTGCCCTCTCCAAGATAGGCGCCGTGGTGGTCCCGCTCGACCCCACCACGGGCGCGCGCGAGCTGGAGATGATACTGGAGGCGGCGCCGCTACGCGCCCTGGTTACTCGCCCGCGCGGTGGCGAGGTGAACCAGCCCAGCAGCGGGGCCGTCACCCTTCCCTACTACTCGGGTGGCGCTCCCGTCCGATCGTCCATCAACACGCCGCGGCCCGCGCTGATGACGTCCAAGTTCGCCCCGGAGAACAGGCGACGGCTGCAAGGAACGCTGCTGACGTGCAGCCTTTACAAGCGGACCTTCTCGGCGGCGCAGGCGTTCAACGATGCCGGGGCGGCGGTGGTTCAGTTCACGGCCACCATCGGCGGCGATCCCCAGGGTATCGTGCGCACCAACGCCAACCTTCAAGGTCTGGCGGACATCGCCACCAAGACCCTGGACCTGAAAGAGACCGACCGGGTGCTCTGCGCCATGGCCCTGCATCACAGCTACGGATTCGACCTGGGACTGTGCCCCAGCCTGGCGCTGGGCGCGACCCTGTACCTGGAGGACGAGATCTCGCCCAAGCGCATCGCCAAGCTGCTGCGCGAACACAGCGTGGACCTGCTGCCAGGAACGCCTGCCCTTTACGGCGCCCTGATGCGCGTACCGACCGCGAAGCCGCTGAAGCTGCCCACCGCCCGCTACCTCAGCTCCGGGTCGGCGTTGCCGTTGATGATCGCCGAGGGGTTTCATCAACGGTACGGGATCCGTCCCTTGTCGCTGTACCACTCCACCCAGACCGGGCCGCTGGCTGTCGATCGCATGGGCAAAGATCCCGGGTCTGTGGGACGGGCGTTCCACGACGTGGAGGTGCGCATCGCCGGGCCAGGCGGGGCCAAGGTCGCCACGGGCACCGCCGGTCCCATCTGGGGGCGCTCGAAGGCGCTGTCGATGTTGTCGGTCCCCAAGATCCGCATGCCGACCCGGGGCACCGACGTGGGGATCGGCGCCGCGGATGCCGAGGGATGGTTTCGGACCGGCGATCTGGGGGTGATGGATCGTGCCGGCAAGATCACCATCACCGGACGCGAAGACGATCTGGTCAAGGTCGATGGGAAGCGAATGGCCCTGGGCGAGGTGGAGGGCTGTCTGGAGACCTTCCCGCGCGTGAAGGCGGCCAAGGCCCGGGTGATCACCGACGATCTGGGTGGTCCCATGGTGGTGGCCCAGGTGGTACGCACCGGGACCTGCAAGGCCGAGGACCTGATCGACCACTGTGCGCGCAACCTGGCCCCCTACAAGGTGCCGCGACAGATCGAGTTCTGCGACACGGTTTGAGCCGCGGCTGGCCGGTGGCCGTGGCGGGGCTCAGTCGAGCAGCTGATGCAACGGCGCCTGAACGCTCACCGGAGCGTCCGGATGGACCTCCAGCTCCTGGAAATAGGAGAAATAGCCGGGTGCGCGAATCTCGATGCGGTGAAACCCGACGGGAAGGCGCTTTTCACCCTTGGCGAAGTCGGACACCTTCGCCACCAGATGATCGTCCACCCAGACGGTGGCGTCTGGAACGTTGCTGGTGATGCGCAGCGGGGCGCTGGGAGGTGCGAAGCGCGCCGTGGCGCAACCAGCGCTGGCCAAGAAAAACACAAAGAACAGCACCGGGAACAGCGCCAGAGAACGGGTGAGCGCGAAACGAAGAACAGACGGTCCGGACAACCGGCCCAGGTTGGCGAGACTGGTCGGACTGGTCAACATTGGGTTGGTCACGGCTGGGGTGGCTTGTTCGGCGCCGCCGCGGTGGTGGGCGCCGAGCCGGCGGCGGCAGCGGGCGCGCCGGCAGAGGGAGAGACAATCTCGCGCAGGCGCGCCGTCACCCTGACCAGATCTCCGGTCACCTCCGCCGCGCTGAAGGTGACTGCGGCGCCGGTGTCGCGGCTCAGGGCCGCGGCGAACGCCGCCGCGGCCAGCCGCGATTTCACCCAGAACTCGGCCCGGTTGACGGTGATGCGACGCACCTCGATCGCGGAAACGCTGCCCAGCGCTCGCACCTGCTTCACCACGGCGGGAATGGCGCCGGGCTGAACCACGTCAACGTCGAGCACGATCGTTCGCACGTCTGGCGCGACGCGCGCGGCGGCAGCCGGAACCACCCGTGGCACGGCGGCGGCGGCGGCGCGCTGGAAACAGGAGGCGCGGGCGGCCTCCGGCCGATCGGCGAAGGCACGAACGGTTTCACTCTCGTCGGCGATGGGCAACCCCGTTCCGGCAGTCAACACGCGGACTGAGAGGACACAGGTGACCGCTTCGAGGCCAGGGCCGCGGACCTTGCCTTCGGAGGTGGCCGTGCCGCTGACGAAGGCCACGGTGGCCAGCCCAGCCCGCGCGGCGCTGGCCACCAGGGTCGCAGGATCGCCAGAATGGGATGGCCCGGCAGACTGGGATGATGGACCGGACGCGGCGGCAGGGGCAGCCGCCGCGTCGGTCTGCACCCGGGCACCAAGTGAAGTGAACGCCCTCGCTGCGGCCTCCAGGGCCTCAGGAGCACCGGAGCCGGCAAGCAAGTAAGACGGGGCGCCGGGCGGGCCGGCAGGCGAGCCATTCGCCGCGACGGCCCCGCTCGCTGCCTTGTCGAAGGCGCGCAGCAGGGCGCCATCGTCAATGTCGGCGTCAATCCTCATGCCGTAGCGGCCCCCGCCGCGTTCGCCCTCCTCCAGGGTGCGGTACCGGCGCACGTAGCTGCGCGCCCGACCCAGAACTTGCACCACAGTTTTCGGCTGGGCGGCGTGCGGATCAGGGACCATGGAGAGGATGGCCTGATCGACTGCCTGCTTCATGGCGTCGGTGAGAGCGCGCTCGCGAGCACTGGCCACATTGCCGCCCACGATGGGGACCTCGGCGGCCCCCAACCGGCCGCCGGGAGTCAAGGCGGCGGAGGGGTTGGCGGCGGCGGCCGGTGCGGCCGCGGGTTCGCCAACAC
>JBDSME010000318.1:0-6768 GCA_039916065.1 Polyangia bacterium | reverse complement strand
ACCGCGCCCGAGATCCACAAGTTCGGTGGCGCTTCTCTGGCCGACGCCACCGCCTTCCGCCATGCGGTCGAGATCGTGCGTGGGCGCCCGGGGCGGCGCGTGGTGGTCTGCTCCGCCCCCTCCGGTGTCACCGATGCCCTGCTGGGGATGGCCCGTCTGGCCCGCAGCGGGCAGGAGCGGGGACTGGCCACCGAGTCGATCGCCTTGCGGCGCCGCTATCTGGCGATCCTGCACAGCCTGGTGCCGTCGAAAGCGGCGCGCCGCCCCTACGTCGATGAGATTGATCGCTCCTTCGACGAGCTGGATGCGCTGGTGACCAGCCTTCTGGTGTTGAAGGAACTGACCCTCCGCACCAGTGATTTCATCGCCGCCCGGGGCGAACGGCTGTCGGCCCTGCTGTTTGCGGCGGCGCTGGAAGCCGCTGGCGAGAAGTCGCGCTACGTCGACGCCGTGGACGTGGTGATCACCGACGGCCCCTACGGCGGCGCCTCGCCCAACTTGATGCTCACCGACATGTCTTCCCGCAAGGTGCTCCGCCCCCTGCTGGAACGAGGCGTGTTGCCGGTTGTGCCGGGCTTCCTGGGGGCGGTCCCGGCCGCCGACGACGAAGATCCCGGATTGATCCGTCCCGCCGCCACCCTGGGACGCGGCGGCACCGATCTGACGGCGACGCTGCTGGGACGGGCCCTGGGCGCGCGCGAGGTGTTGCTCTGGAAGGACGTGCCCGGGATGTTGACGGCGGACCCGCGGGTAGTGCCCAACGCGCGGGTCATACCCCAGCTCCACGCGCGCGAGGCCGCGGAGCTCGCCTATTTCGGCGCCAAGGTGTTACACCCCCGCGCCCTCATCCCGGTCGCGGGACGGAACATTCCGGTATTCGTGCGCCCCTTCGGCGATCCCACCGCTGTGGGCACGGAAATCTCGGGACGCCGCACCCTGGACCGCTATCCGGTCAAGGCGCTGTCGGCGATCCCCGGTCAGGCCCTGGTGACCATCACCGGCAACGGTATGCTGGGCGTGCCCGGCATCGCCGCCCGCACCTTCGCGGCTCTTTTTCAGGAACAGATCAGCGTTTCGTTGATCTCGCAATCGTCTTCGGAGCAGTCGATCTGTTTCTCCGTTCCGGAGGCCATGGCCAAACGTGCCCGCCTGCGGCTGGCGGAAGAATTCCGCGATGAAATCGCGCGCGAGGAGATCAGCGGCGTCGAGATCCAGACCGGCCTGTCCACCCTGGCGGTGGTGGGAATCGGCATGGCCGGACACCCAGGCATCGCCGCGCGCGTGTTCCGGGCCCTGGCCGACGCCAAGGTGAACATCGTGGCCATCGCCCAGGGATCATCCGAGCTCAACATTTCGTTCGTGGTCGCCGCCTCCGACAGCGCGGCCGCCCAACGGTCCATCCATGATGCCTTTCAGCTCGCCAAGATCGGCGGCGGCGCCGTGGCGGGCGGCGAGCATGTCGACGTGATCTTGCTGGGCTTCGGGCAGATTGGGCGCACGCTGGCCGAGATGATCGCGAAAACGGGGAAAACCGGAAAAACCGGGAAAGCCGGATTGACCGTCTCGACCGGGTCCGCCAGCGGAGCCGCCGGCAAGGGCGCGGCCAGTCGGGGCGGCCGGCGGTCCAGCGGCGCGCGCCCGGGCGCGCGGCAGCTCCGCTTGGTTGGGGTGGTGGACCGCAGCGGCTTTGTCTTCGACACCGATGGACTCTCCCCGCGCGACGTGTCGGCCCTGATCGCCCACAAGGAATCGGGCCGCGGGTTCTCTCATGCCCCGTCCGGTCGCGCCGCCCGTCCCATCGACGCCATCGCCACCCTCGCCAAGCACGCCCTGTCCAGCCCGGTCCTGGTGGACGTCACAGCCGACGAAACCACCCCGATCATCAAGCAGGCGCTGGGCAACGGCATGGACGTGGTGCTGGCGAACAAGCGGCCCCTGTCCGGTTCCCGCCAATCACACGAAGAGCTGCTCACCCTGGCGTCGGAAGCTGGTCAGCGCATCCTGTTCGAGGCGACGGTGGGGGCGGGGCTGCCCATCCTCGACACCTACAAGAAGCTGGCGGAGTCCGGCGACAAGGTGCTGAAAATCGAAGGTTGCGTCTCGGGCACGCTCGGCTTCCTGCTCACCGAGATCGGCCGGGGCCGGCCGTTTTCAGAGGGTCTGCGCCGCGCCATGGAAAAGGGCTACACGGAGCCCGACCCCCGGGACGATCTGTCCGGCGCCGACGTGGGCCGAAAGGCGCTGATCCTGGGGCGCTTGCTGGGCTTCACCGGCGATCCCGCGGAGGTCAACGTCGAATCTCTGGTTCCGGAGGCGTACCGCAACCTGCCCTTGCCTGCCTTTCTGGAGAGACTGGAAGAGCTGGACAGCGACTGGGAGAGGCGCCTCAGCGCCGCACGCGCCAAAGGCGCCACCTTGCGCTACGTCGCCTCCGTTACCAAGAACCGCATTGCGGTGGGACTGAAGGCCGTTGATGCGGCCAGCCCCTTCGCTGGCTTGAAGGGAACGGACAACCAGATCGCCTTCACCACCGCACGCTACCGCCAGAATCCGTTGGTCGTCACCGGCCCGGGCGCCGGACCGGCGGTCACCGCAGCCGGCGTGCTGAACGACATCCTCGGCCTCACCGCCTGAGCTGAGGCCGCGCACAAAAAAAACGGGGGACCGAAGTCCCCCGTTCGTTTGAATTCGTACCTTCTAGGCTAGATGAAGCCCAGGAAAGCAACGGTTCCGGTGAGCTGCTGCTTCTTGGGATCGGGGTCGCCCGTGTTGAAGATGGCCTCGCCCGAGAAGTCGCCGCGAACTTCGGCGCGTGCCTCGAAGTGACCGGCGAAAGGCAGGCCCAAGGTGAGGGTCCCTTCCATGACGTTGACGCCAGTGTCAGGGCTGCCCGCCCCCAGGATGCCATTGTCGCGCAAGAACTCACCGCGAGCGGCCAGCGTCAGGTGCTCGGAGGCCACGAAGCGGCCCATCAGAGAGAATCCAAGCGCCTTGGGGTCGCCCCACTTGACGTAATCGAAGTTCAGGTTGAGGCCGAACTGGTCGCTCACGTTGTGGGCGACCACCAGGTCGATGGTGGTACGGGTGAGATTAGTCGCCGTCGCCCCCGCTCCCGCGGGCTCCTTGCCAATGTACGCGGTGGCGATGATGCTGGTGGTGGGCAAGGGAGCCACGGCCACGGACAGGCCGTAGGTCTTCTCGGCGTTGTTGTCCGGAGCGTCGTTGGCGATACCATTCACCACCGAGCCCTGGACGCTGACCATGTCGTTGATCTTGTAGTTCAGCCGAAGACCGGTGTGGGTCACGGGGATAATGGCGAACAGCAAGGACCGCGAGTAGATCCAGTTGCGGTTGGCCTCGATGACCTCGGCGCCGGCCGTGGTGTTGAAGCGACCGAAGTCGATCGACAGCGCGCTCAGGCCGGGCATCTTCAGGCTGACGAACGCCTGCTGCGCGGCAAAGCTGCTGACGCCGCTGCCTGCCGTGCCACCGCTGATCAGGTTGGCGAGCTCGCCGTACCCCAGGTCGGCGCGAACGGTCACCGGATCGGCATCCACTTCCAGGCCGATCTTGGCATAGCTGAGCTGAAAGCTATTCGCCTGGGTGTCGTAATTGCGGTAGCTCGGACCGACGCGGGTGCTCGCTCCCGTGAAGTTGTACATGTAGTACGAATCGACGAGCAGCTCTTCCTTCATGACCGTGTTCCAGGCCGGAGCGGCGGCTGCAACCGGTGCAGCAGGGACCGGAGCGGCGATCGGGACGGACACGGTGGTGGTGGTCGTCGTCGTCTCAACGACGGCGGGCGGTGCCCCGGCGGGTGCACCAGCCGCGGGAACGGCCTCACCGGACGGCGGAGCCGCGGAGTTTTGAGCGAAAGCAGGAATTGAAACAATAAGTCCTAGAGCTGTTGCGGTTGCGACGAGGCGCATTCATGACCCCCTGTGTTGTGATGTCGTTAACTGCCGCACACCCTAAACGGAGGCGCCCACGCCCGTAAAGTGATTTGACCTGCCACCTGGACGATTTAGCGCGGGCGACACAGGACGGAAATGCTCCAGAAACAACGCAGCAAGCATTTGCAATCATTCAATATATACGTTTGATGCGGGCCGGAGGCATTTCGCACCACTCTTTTTTCTGGGGTTACTCCAGCCGCAGGTACTCGTCCGGAACATCTCCAAATCCCCAGGCTTTTAGCTGACGAGCCCAGGTCCCGAGATTGCGGTCAGTCACCCGAACCAGCTCCATGGGGATGCGCCACGGGACGTCCTGTTTTCGCAACAGCTTGTTGACAATCGTCTCCACGCCCACGGCTCCCCACAGATAGGTCGGTTGCGCCAGCAACACCGAAACGTACCCTTTCTCCACATAGACCAGTTGGGGCGGCAAGGCGTTGACCGCCACGATCTTGGGGAGGCTGCGCCCGGCATCGCCTTGCAGCTCGCTGAGCAGAGTCCTGTTGTACAGGGGCCAGCCGCCCACCATCACCCAGCCGGCCAGATCGGGATGGGCGTTGTTGGCGCGCAGCACCTCGGCGCTGGCCTCCTGCGCCGTTTCCGCATGAAAAAAGGTGCCCACAATCTTCAACTCCGGGTGGTGGGCTGCTTCCGCCATCACGCCATCCACGCGCCGCTGCAGGTTGGGCGCCGATCGGTCGCCCCCCAGTATCCCGACGAGCGCCACCTTCGCCGGCACGCCTTTGGTGCTCCGACGCGACTGGGCGCCGGCCCCGCCGGGTGATTCGGGCGTTGCCAGCACGGACGCTAGCTCCGTCAGCAGCCGGCGCCCGATCTCGAGGTCGTCCACCGCGCAGAAGGCAAACCGACGAGAACCGGGGGCGTCGCTGTCGAACGTCATCACTGCCACGCCGCGCGCCACCGCATCATCAATGGCGCGGGAGACCTTCGGGTCATCGGAGCAGGAGATCAGGATGGCATCGACGCGGTCATTGACCGCTTGCAGGATCCGTTGCGCCTGCACCTGGCCATCCTCTTGCGACGGGGTCAGCCAGTCTATTTCGATGGGGGCACCCACCTGCAGGGAGAGTTCGCGGGCCCGGTCCTCGGCGCCGGTGCGCGCCGATAGAAAGGACGGGTTGGACGAGCTCTTCGCGATCATGGCGATACGCAGGGTCTTCCCGACCCGGGTCGCAGCCGCCGCGTCGCCGGCCCACGGCGTCGCGACCGGCGCCGCGTCCTTCTTGCGACAGGCTCCTGCGCCCGGAGCGATCAACAGCACACAGCCGATCACCCCGAACAAGCGGCCACTGGCCGGCGGCGCCTGCGACCGCCGCCGAGACGGACGTGGCGAAGCAGAAGGAAGGCGCAACAAGACCGACTGTACTCCCGAAGGCACCGGCGCGCACCGCTGGTACGCGCACCTCTCGTATAGCCCGAGCGGCAGAGGGTAATCCGCAACTTTCCCGCACCATGACCGATGGGGTGTTTATTGGAGACGTCGCGAAGGTGGACCCACCGCGGGCTATCGGGGCCAACTCACCAAACATCGCTGCGCGTTCCAAAGACTCACTCCACACATTGAGAGGTCCAAGATGAAATCCGCCATACTGAGCTTGGTCGTCGCGGGCATGTTCGCTGGTACTTCTGGATGTGGCAGCGACTCGAAGAGCGCCACGCTCGATGGCGGCGACGGCAAGAGCCTTTCTCGTTTCATCGGCACCTGGAAGCCGACGACGGGCACCGGCACCACGACTTGTGCGGGCCAGTCGAGTACCAAGCCGGTCACCGACAACACCGTTTGGGCGGCCGGGGTCTCTTCGGACCTGGTTCAAACCGACGGCAGCTGCGCACTCCTGGCCAACGTGACTGGAAGTACGGCGTCGGCTCTGCCCAGCCAAAGCTGCACGCAAATGGACGGGACGACCACGGCGACACTCAGCGTCACCGCCTACACATTCTCCTTGAGTGCCGATGGGCAGACCGCCACTGAAAGCGGTTCAGCGGCGATTACCGGCAACATTGGCGGCGTAGCAGCCTCCTGCTCCTTCCTGATAACCGCCGCATACCAGAAGATCGCCAACTAGTATCTCGTCGAGGCCACCATCGCGGTGATTCACACCGGACGCCACGCGCGAGCACCGAACGCCACACGCAGGCGATCACCTTGGCGGGCCCAGCGCCTTGGGGCATGATCACGCTGCTCATTTACAGGCGGACGTCACATCTCCCTGTACCACCACTGGGGGATCGACGAAAAAGCCGGCCGGGCGCCCTAAGCGTTTCGGTGTGCCTGGCCGGCTTTCTCGATCACCCTTGCGGGGCTACTTCCCCGGGAAGGGTGCTCCCCCGGTGCCTGTCGAGACGCCGCCGTCCGCCCTGCCGACAACCCCACCGGTGCCGCTTACGCCACCGTCCCTGGTCGGCGGTCCACCACGGCCTCCCGTGCCGCCATTGAAGCCCCCCATGCCGCCGCCGAAGGGCGTGGTGTCAGGGGGCGGAGGGGGAAGCATCTCCTCCGGGCAGACGAGGTCGTGCAGGATGCGTCCGCGCCGGGCGAGTTCGTTGAAGTGGCGGATCACGCCGGCGCCTGGATCGACCACGTCCGCACCGGTGAGGAATCCCGACAATGCTGACTCCTGGAATGGGAAGCGCGGCCTGACCTGAAACTCCGCGCCACCGCTTTCGCTCTGCGTATGGCAGCCATTGCAGGTGTTGCGCGCGAAGCGATTCCGCGTCTCCGCGCTCACCCCAGGTATCTGCCAGGTGAAGAAGTCAGAGGCGTCGACGTTGCCGCCCTGGAATGGCGCCC
>JBDSME010000317.1:0-5922 GCA_039916065.1 Polyangia bacterium | reverse complement strand
ACGACGGCGTTCTCCCACAACTTCACCCCCGGCAAGATCCGGATGGTGATGCGCGCCAGCGGCATGTCCGGGTCCAGCTCCCTCTTCTCGATCTGACCGACGGGTATCCCGGCGGTCTGCACCCGCGACTTCTGGAACAGGCCCGCGGCGTCATGGAACCGTGCCCACACCACCATGCCCTGCCCGCTGGGCACCCGTTCGTTGGTGACCTTGACCAGGAAGTAGGTGAGCGCCCCCACCACCAGCACCAACGCTCCAACCGTTGCGGCCGCCCAGCTCCTCCTCACGCCGACGCCTCGGGGGGGGGCACGGTCAGCCCCGCCATCTCCACGAACTCGCGCACCGGCCGGTCGGGCGCGCGCAGCACCTCGGCGGCGGTCCCGGTGACCAGGATCTTGCCGTCGTACAACATGGAGACCCGATCGGCGATGCGAAAAGTCGACGCCATGTCATGCGAGATCACCACGCTGGTGACCCCGAAATCGTGAGACGTTTGCATGATCATTTCGTCGACGTTCTTGGTGGCCACCGGGTCGAGGCCCGTGGTGGGCTCGTCATAAAGCAGTATCTCGGGGCGATCGATGAGCGCCCGGGCCAACCCCACGCGCTTGCGTTGCCCGCCCGACAGCTCGGCGGGAAATTTCTGTTCGATCCCGCCCACGCCTTCCAGGTCCAAACGCTTCAGCAGCTCCCGTACCCGGGCCATGATTTCATCGCGCGACAGGTTGTACCGTTCAATCAAGGGAAAGGCGATGTTTTCCACCACGTTCTGCGAATCGAAGAGCGCCGCGTACTGAAAAACCATGCCGAACTTCCGGCGCAGTTTCGCCATCTCCACATCCGACAGCGCAACGATGTCCTGGCCGTCCACATAGATGTGACCAGAATCCGGCTTCAGCAAGCCCATCAGGTGCTTCATGAGCACGGACTTCCCCTGCCCCGAGCCGCCGATGACGATGTTGATCTTTCCCCGCTCCAGGTCCAGGTCCAGGCCGCGGAGCACATGCTGCGGTCCAAAAGTCTTGTTCAAACCCCGTACCCGTATCTGCCACTGCGGATTGGCGGTCTGTAACTGCTCGGTGTTTTCCTGATAGGGCTTTCCCGCTGGGGGGCGAGGGGATTGGGAAGGGGAAGGGGATGCCGGCATGGGCTCGGTTCTCAGGATTGAAAGGGGAATATGACCCCGAGCATGTCGCCCACGAAGAAGTCGATGATCAGCACCGATACCGATCCCGCCACCACGGCGCGGGTGGTGGCCAATCCCACCTCCTTGGCCCCGCCGCGCACGTTGAATCCTTGAAAGCAGGCCGCCAGGGCCAGCGCCACGCCGAACACCGCGGCCTTGATGGCGCCCTGAAGATAGTCGCTGGGGTCGGTCAGATAGCGAAAGTGCTCGATGAAAGACCCCACGTCCACGCCGCCCACAAAGATCGCGTACACGTACGCGCCGATCAGACCGATGGCGTTGAACACCATGGTCATCACCGGCAGCATGACCAGCGAGGCCATGATGCGGGGGGTGACCAGGTACTGGATGGGATTCACGGCGAAGGTGGACAGCGCGTCGATCTGTTCGGTGATCCTCATCGACCCAAGCTCGGTGGCCATTCCCGAGCCAGCGCGCGCGGTGATCATCAACGCCGTGAACACGGGGGCCAGTTCCAGCGCCAGCGACAGTCCCACGGTCGCGCCGACGAACCGCTCCTGGCCGAACAGCTTCAAGGCGCGCACCGTCTGCTGGGCCGATACCGCGCCCGAGAAGAACCCCACCAGCAAAATGATGGGCAGCGAACCGACGCCGATGAATTCCATCTGCTCCAGGAACAAACGCGGCCGGAAGGGACGGCGAAACAGCCAAAACATCGCTTTCCAGAGCATCAGCGCGTGATCGCCGAAATAGCCGAAAAAACTCCGCACCGGTCTGCCCAGAACACTCCCGATCGCGCCCAGACCCCGCGGCGGCGCTGGAACGGTGGAAGCTTCGCTCATTGTTACTAATCCTTATAGATCCGAGGAACGCGCTTCGAAATACCGCAAAGGATTTCGTAGTTGATCGTTCCTGCCCAGCGCGCGACCTGGTCCACGTCAATCTGGTCGACGCCATCGCGCCCGATCAGCGTCACCGGATCACCCACGGCGGCCTGGGGGACGTCTGTCACATCGATCATCATCATGTCCATGCATACCGCACCCACAACAGGGGCGCGGCGCCCGCGCAGTAGAACCTGAGCCTGGGCGGGATGCATGTGGCGTGGGTAGCCGTCGGCGTAACCGACCGGTAGCGTGGCTATCCGGCTGGGTCGCGCGGCCTGCCATCTGGCTCCATAGCTGACCGTCGCGCCGGCGGGGATGTCCCTGACCGCCATCACCCGGGTGGCGAACCGCAAGGCCGGCTCCAGGTCCGGCATCGACACCACGGGCGCGGACATGGCGCCGTACAGCGCAAGGCCCGGGCGCACGGCGTCCAGTCGTGCCTCCGGAAAACGGACGGCGCCGGCGCCGTTGGCGGCATGGATGGCCAGCGGCTCCAACCCCCGGGCGATCGCCTGTTCCACGCAAGCACGAAATAGCCGCAAGGCGTCCCGGGTCTGCTCTGCCTGTTCCGGGGAACCGTCGGCGGTCGCCAAGTGAGTGCACAGGCCGGCCACCCGCACGCTGGGAAGCGCGGCCGCCTCATCCAGCAGGCGCCCCAGCGCCGCGGGCGCGATTCCCAGGCGGCTCATACCCGTATCGATCTTGATATGGACATCGATACGAGCCGCGCGCGCCGCCGCCGCACTGGCGAACAGGTCCAGATCCACCGGATCGTAAATGACGGGGGTCAGACCCTCATCGAGGACCTGGGCGTGACAGCGATCGTAGTAGGCCCCGAGCACGATGATCTGGCCAGGAATGCCGGCCGCGCGCAGCTCCAGACCTTCCTCGACCAGGGACACGGCCAGTGCCGACGAGCGGTCCGCCAGGGTCCTGGCCACCGCGACCGCGCCATGGCCGTAGGCATCGGCCTTGATGACTGCCCAGACCGAGGTGGGGGCGACCAGCCCGGCCAGGCGATCGAAGTTGCGCCGGATGGCGCCCAGGTCCACCTGCGCCACGGTGGGGCGAATCGACGTCCGCATGTCCACCTGCGCCGCGGGAATGAAAGAACCGGCGGTGGGAGCACCCGTCAGACCAGGCCCTCGCCCTTGTGGCGAATTCCCGCCCTGAGCGTCCATGCCCCACCCTTTGCCCGGCGGCGCGAACAAATCCACGCCCTTTCGACGACTGGCCAAACCTCCGACAGTTTCGCCTGTTGGTCGGTCGAGCGTCAATTTCCCGGGGTGGGCGGGTAGCAGGGTGGGGAGTGTGGGCAGTGTGGCAGGGTGGGAAAGACCAGGCCTCAGGCGCCGGTGTCCAAGAGCTGGCGGCTGATGATCAGGGTGCGGCCGCGCGGTGTGATCAGCCCGCGGCGGGCCAGGTCCGAGACCACCCGCGAGACCGTTTCCCGACATGCTCCGATCGAATTGGCCATTTCCTGCTGCGTCGGCCTGTTGTTGACCACCACAGCCCCCTCAGGCCCTGGCTGCCCTTGCGATTCAGCCAGACCACGCAGAGCACCAATCACGCGCCCGGGAACATCGGCCAGGGCTAGCCCCGCCGCCAGGTGCTTGCTCCGTTCGAGGCGCGCCAGCATCTGCACTGCCACCGTGAGGGCCAACGAGGGCAGAGAGGCGAGCTGAGCCACGAAGGCGTCTCGACCGATGGCCAGGACCTCGGTGGCCTCTATGGCCTCCCAATCGTTCAAGAGCTGACGTTCAGGAACCACCACTCCGTCAGCAAGTAAATCGCCACGCTGGAAGGTCTCGAGGGTGACCTCGCGCCCGGAGTCCGAACGCCGTACCGCCCGCACCCGCCCGGAGAGAACCGCGAAGACATGGGCAGGCGCGCTGCCCTCGGCGGCCAGCAGACCGCGTCGCGCGAACCTGCGCACCGACGCGCCGGCAGCCAGTGCCGCCCTGACTTCCAACGGCAATCCCGCCAGCACGGCGACCCCTTCCAGAGCCACCAGCTCCGGGGTCACGGGGCGCGGCGCGGTATGGGTGCGCGGCGGAAAATCAAGCGATGCGGCGATGGACATGGGGGGACCCTCCTTCGGATGGTTCCCATCGGTTAGCAGCAACCGAGATGCCAACGCTTCGCGCGGTGGGAAAGCCTGGCTCGTGCCCGCCAAATGCGGGGTTTGCGGCCCCCGCTCCCACCAGCCATCAGGACATCCAGCCGACAAGTGGCCATCACTGCGACTTTAAAGTCGTGGCCACGGCGCCACAGCGGCCGTGAAAAAAGCCCACGGCAACCTGACCGTGCCGTCGCGACCACCGCGGTTCGGCGATTCAGCGACCGTGGACACCCCCAGGCTACCGGACCTTCGCGGCATCCGGACTGTAGCCTGAAGCCGAAAGGCCGCAGCCCTCACGACCGAATCCAATTTCGACGTGGAGGCTCGGCCCGAGCATCAGTTTTTCACCGCCTCAGGCGGCCGCGCGTGCCCTGCCTTTGGCCTTTTCCTTCTCTGCGCGGCGCTCGGCTCGGTACTTCTTGATCTTGGCCTTGGGAACATTTTTGTGGTCTCGGCACACCATCCCGAACACCGGAGCCGCTCGGTTCTTGCAGCCTGGCACGGGACAGAATTGCGTGGGCGGCTTCTTGCGGGGACGACCCGGAGGGCGACCCGGTCCGCGGCGGGGACCTGGGGGCCGTCCAGGACCACGGCGTTCGCCTCCTCCCACGGCCGTCAGCACCGCTTCGCGCGCACGATCGAGCGCCTCAGCCTCGATAGCGGTGCTCAATTGATTGATGAATTGCGAAACGATAGCGGCAATGGATCCAGAACTCTGTCGCGCCATTTGGGTGGGAGCCTCCGTTGTTGAGCCGCGCAGACTAGCCTTCCATGCTGGTCATTTCAATGCAGCCGGCAGGTTTTTGTTTGAATTCCGATACCAAAGCAAAAAACACTGAGTGTTTGCAGCGGCAGGAAAAGCAGGCGTCGGCAAAGATGGACCGGCGACAAAACACCGACGCGGTCGGTCCAAAGAATCAACGCTTGACCAGAGCGACGGACGTGACAAACCACTGCCATGGGGCGTCTGGCAGGATTGTTGGTTTTCATTTCGATCGTGCTCGGCGTTCTCCTGGGGCTGCACTACTACCTGTGGGTACGCCTGGTGCGGGATCCGCGCTGGCCGGCGCCGTGGGGAACGGTGGGCGCCATCATCTTGCTCCTGATCACCCTCAGTATCCCGGTCACCTTTATCTTGATTCGTCGATCCTCCGGGGCGGCGAGGCTGATGGCCTGGCCGGTATTCATATGGATCGGACTGATGTTTCTTCTGGTGGTTACGCTGGCGGGCAGCGATCTGGCCCGCGCGGTGCTGGCGCTGGCACGCCGCCTGGTACACGGCCAGCCCGTCGATCCTGAGCGGCGCGCTCTGTTCGCCCGCTGGATAGCGGGGGGCGCGGTGGGGGTCGCTTCCACGGCGGGGCTTGGCGCCATGACCTCCGCGCTGGGCGCGGTGGCCGTCCGACGGATCGAAATTCCGTTGCGCCAGCTGTCGCGCCAGCACGACGGCCTGAGCTTGGTGCAGCTGACCGATCTCCACATCGGACCGACCATCGGCAAGGATGATCTCGCGGACGTGGTCCGAAGAACCAATCAACTGCGCCCGGATATCATCGCCATCACCGGCGATCTGGTGGATGGCTCGGTAGACCAGTTGCGCGACGCCGTTTCTCCTTTGGCTCAATTGAAAGCAACTCACGGCGTCTTTTTCGTGACAGGCAATCACGAATATTTCTCGGGCGCCACCGCCTGGGTCGAGGAGTTGTCTCGTCTCGGCATCCGGGTCCTGCGCAACGAACGGGTGACAATAGGAGAAGGCGAGAACA
>JBDSME010000316.1:0-6523 GCA_039916065.1 Polyangia bacterium | reverse complement strand
TGGGGCCGCGTCGACTCCCCACCCACGTCGATCCAGTGGGCGCCGGCGGTCGCCATGGCCACGCCAGCCGCCACCGCCTCCGCGACACTGGAGAAACGCCCGCCATCCGAAAAGGAGTCCGGGGTGCAGTTCAACGCCCCCACGATCAGGCAGGGATCAGCACACCGCGGATCCGAAGACGAAGAAGAAGAAGGAGACGACGACATCGCGGCAGAAAATGAACACGCGGGCTGGGACCTGGTCCCGCCCGCGTGTGCGCTCGCCCTGCTCGTAGCGACCTCAGGCCTTTTCGGGATCGGGCAGGGGCCGCGGCGGCGCGAAGATGCTGGGCCGCGAGGGACGCTCCGCCGCGGCGGGGCGCTTCTCCGGCGGAATCTTCGCGCCGGCCGAGGCCCAGGTGGACGGTTTACGATCGAGGTGACCGCCCGTGAACAGAGTGTCTATCTCCACGCCGTCGACGGTCTCGTATTCCAGCAAGGCGTCGGCCAGCACCTTCAGCTTGTCGAGGTTGTCGACCACCACCTGCTTGGCGCGGGTGTAGTTCTCGGTGACGATGCGCCTGACCTCGGCGTCGATCTCGATGGCGGTCTGCTCGCTGTATTCCTTGCCGCCATCATTGAAATCACGGCCCAAGAACACCTCTGCCTCGCGCTTGCCAAAGTGCAGCGGTCCGAGCTTCTCGGACATGCCCCACTCACAGACCATGCGCCGGGCCATGTCCGTGGCCTGCTGAATGTCGTTCGAAGCGCCGGTGGTGAGCTGGCCGAAGATGATCTCCTCGGCCAACCGACCGCCCATCATCACGGCGATGTGATCGTTGGCGGCGTCCGCGGACATGCTCAATCGGTCCTCGATGGGGAGCTGCTGGGTCAACCCCAGGGCCCGCCCACGGGGGATGATGGTCACCTTGTGGATGGGATCGGTGTGCTTCAGCATCTTGCCCACCAGGGCGTGGCCAGCTTCGTGGTAAGCGGTGTTGCGCTTCTCCTTGTCGCTGATGACCATGGAACGCCGCTCCGGGCCCATCAGGACCTTGTCCTTGGCCATCTCAAAGTCGAACATCTCCAGGCGATCCTTGTCGTTGCGCGCTGCCAGCAGAGCGGCCTCGTTCACCAGGTTCTCCAGATCGGCGCCTGAGAAACCAGGCGTGCCGCGGGCGATGGTCTCCAGTTCGACCCCCGCCCCGAGAGGCGTCTTCTTGGTGTGCACCTTGAGGATCCCCAGCCGCCCCTTGACGTCGGGGCGCGCCACCACGATGCGCCGGTCGAAGCGGCCCGGCCGCAACAGGGCCGGATCAAGCACGTCGGGACGGTTCGTGGCGGCCACCAGGATGACGCCATCGTTGGACTCGAATCCGTCCATCTCCACCAGGAGCTGGTTCAGGGTCTGCTCGCGCTCGTCGTGTCCACCGCCCAGGCCGGCGCCGCGGTGACGGCCCACGGCGTCGATCTCGTCGATGAAGATGATGCAGGGGGCGTTCTTCTTCCCCTGCTCGAACAGGTCGCGAACCCGGCTAGCGCCGACGCCCACGAACATCTCGACGAAGTCGGAGCCGGAGATGGAAAAGAAAGGAACGCCCGCCTCACCAGCGATGGCCCGCGCCAGCAAGGTCTTGCCGGTTCCCGGGGGGCCCATCATCAGCACGCCTTTGGGGATGCGACCGCCGAGGCGCGTGAATTTCTTCGGATCCTTGAGGAAGGCGATGATCTCCTCGACCTCGTCCTTGGCCTCCTCGACCCCGGCGACGTCGGCGAAGGTCATCTTCTTCTGGTTCTCGGAAAGCAGCTTGGCCTTGCTCTTCCCGAAGCTCATGGCCTTTCCGCCTCCGACCTGAAGCTGCCTCATGAAGAGGAGGAACAACACCACCAGCACCACCATGGGGAGCCAGGTGACCAGGACCTGCTGCCAGAACGAGTTCTCCTGCTCCTTGACCACGTCGTAGTTCAGCTTGGCCTTGTCCAGGCGTTCCAGGACCTTGTCGCTGATCAACCCGGTGGTGGTGAAGCTCTCTCCGCTGGCGAGCTGCCCGCGGAAATCCGCCGCATCCTGCGCTTTCCGAATCTGAATCGACGCCCCGGCCTTGAACTTCTCGGGATGCTGTTCGACGTCCTGCATGAACAGCGAGAAGGCCAGTCGATGGTCATCAGGGCGGCTGCCGCTCAGAAACTGGTAGACCACGAAGAAGGCGAAGATCAACATCACCCAAACGAGGAAGGTTTTATGTCCCTGGCGCACGCGCTTTCCTTTCATCTAGCCGGATTTCTAGCCGGTTTTCTTGGCCGGATTTGTGCCGGATCTTTTTGCCGATTGGCTGCTGCAACTCTGGAGACCTGCTCCTGTTTCCTCGGATTCGGCTTGCCCAGCCGGCGCTGGCGGATGCCGGTCCTGACACCGGTACCGTCCAGTATCGCTTCTGCGGATCGAGCGGTCAACCTGACCATCAATCCGACTATCATGGTCCGGTTTTGATAGCACCGCCAGGCCAATTCGCCGCATGGTGGCAAGGGTGGGACAGCCCCGCCGCGAGGGCCGCAACCCGGGAACGAACAACAGCTCTCCATCGGCCGCGGTGATCACCGGCAGGGAGGCCCTCTCGCCGCGAGGAATCTTGGCGTCGATCATCAGGTCCGACAGCTTCCGGCTGCCGACACCACCGCGGGGGCTCATGCGGTCACCGGGACGGCGTGGCCGAGCGATGAGTGGCCAGGAGAGCAGGTCAGCGTCGAACGCGCACCGTTCGTCGTCGTCCGGATTGGCGTCCAGATCCCCTGCGGCTTCCAGGATCTGGATCCGCAGGCCGGTGCCGAAAGGATACGTTCCGGGACCGAGAAGGCTGACCGGGGCGGATGGGCCACGACGACCATTTTCGGACGCCCCATCATCATATGAGCCAACAGATGGTCGGACGCCTCCCCTGGTGAGCTGCCCCATGGTGATCTCACCGTAGGCCACCTGGACCCGACGCCCTGCCGGCAGATCGAACCACCGGGTACCTCGCCCGTCGCGTACGGCGCCTTCGATTTGCGCGGCCATCCGGGTGGGTACGTGAAGGTCATCCAGACTGCCGCCATCCAGACTCCTTTCGGGACCACCTTCGGTATTTGGGTCCTCCGTCTTAAATTCGGTGGCTACCGCCGCCGCCAGCGCCCGCAACGCCACGTCCACCCGGGGATTCTCCTGGCGAAGCAGCGGGAGTAGGCGGTGGCGGAGCCGCGCGCGGGTGTACCGAACGTCACTGTTCGAGGGATCGATGGCGTACGGCAAGCTCCGCCTGTCGAGGTAGGCCAGGATTTCGGCGCGGGTCACGTCCAACAGCGGCCGGATGAACGGGCCACGCCGGTACGGAATCCCGGTCAAACCGCGCGGTCCAGTCCCCCGGAGCACCCGGAACAGGACCGTTTCGCTCTGATCGTCGGCGTTGTGCCCCAACGCCACACGCCCGAGTTCCCGACGATCGGCGAGTTCCGCGAGTGCCGCCAGCCTCAATCGTCGCGCCACTTCTTGCACCCCACCCCGCTGCCGGGGACGATCGTCGCCCTGCTCTGACGCGCGGGCGGCGCCGACGTCAACGCGCACGGAGTGCCAGGGAATGGACAGGGCACTTGCTCTGTCGGCGACCAGTTGCAGCTCGGCGGCCGCCTCGGGGCGCAACCCATGGTCCACGGTGGCTACCTCGAGGTGCAACTTCAGTCGCGGGGCCAGCTCCCAGAGGCAGGCAAGCAACGCCATGGAATCCGGCCCCCCGGAGACCGCGCACAGGACCCGTCGAGACGAGTCCGGGCGGTCGCGCGCGACGCTCTTCGTGTCGTCGGGCTTGCCGAGACCACCTGTGAGCTCCGCTGCACGGTGGTCCCCGAGCAGTTTGTGCCGGGAGATGGTACGAAGAACGTGCGAAAGCATATGAGCGCCAAGTCCCCGGCAACGACCGCATGCCGCCGTCGACTGCTCCCTCGGCCTGGCGATGTGGAAGGATAGCAAAAAGAGACCCATGAAAGACGACCGACCGCCCTTGCCGACTTTGCCGCATTTGCCGCCCCCGGATTTGTCCGCCGATGCATCCCTCGACCAGCAGGACGCGGGACCAGACCACCAGCAGACCGGCACCGCCGCGGACCTCGATCGCAAGGGTAACGTCATCGCGCTGTCCCGTTATCGCGCGCGCCTGGGTCGGGGACGGCGCATGCGGCGCATCGACGCGCTGATGGCCCAACCGCATCCCGAACAGGCCATCCGCGCCCTGCCCGGCGACGAGCTCTACTATCTGCTGCGCGAGGACGATCCGCGAGAGGCGCGCGATCTGTTGGCCTACGCCCGGCCCGAACAGATCCGGGTGGTGCTGGACTTCGGCCTGTGGTCGGGCGACCAGCTCGTCCCCGAGCGTCTGGAGGAATGGGTCGACGTCATGGCCGAGATGCCATTCGAGACCGTCAACTCATGGGTGCAAGGTCTGGATACCGAGCTCATCGGGCTGCTCATTCGCAAGGGCGCGCGCATCTATGATGTCTCGATCGAGGAGCCCCCGGACGAGCCGGAAGGGACTTTCTACGCCACGCCTGACCGCCTGTTTGTGCTGGACGTGCTGGGCTACCGCCCCCGCCCGGAGTCTGAAGACGGCGAGAGCGCGGCGGCCGAGGAGCAGACCCCGTCGGCCTCGGCCCTGATCCGGATCATAGACGCGCTCTATCGCGCGGACATGAACTTCTGTCGGCGAATCCTGGTGGCGGCGAAGTCGGAGCTGGATTCCGAGCTGGAGGAGATGGCGTTGCGCTGGCGCCAGGGGCGGATGGCCGATCTCGGATTCATCGACCCCATCGAGGCTCTGGAGATCTACCGCGAGCTCGATCCCGCCAGCGTGCGCGTCGGCGAGCTGCGACCTGGGACCAGGATGCGCCCGCAGGCATATGCCGAAGCGGACGCGCGCGACGAGGCGCCGCCCGATCTGCTCCGCGCCCCCGCGATCCTGGGCGAGCAGATGGGCGGAAACTCCCTGTTCGCGCGGGCTCTCGGCCGCGTGACCGCCGCCGCCGAGGTCGAAGAGCTGCATTTCGCGCTGGTGGCGCTGGCGAACCGGCTCCTGGCCGCGGACCGGGTCGACGCCGCCGACGACGACGCCGTGGCGGCGGGGATGGCGCGGCTGCGCGGCACCCTGGACGTCGCGGTCGAGTTCCTGGCCCGGGCAGGCGGCAAGGTCGTTGACGAAGACCGCGCGGTGGATGCCGTGCGGACCGTGCCCCTGCTGCGACTGTTTCGTCTCGGGGTGTCCCTGGTGGGAAAGGTTCGGGCGCTCGGACAGGCTCTGCTGCGCCGGGGTCCGTACGCGGCACTGAAGCATCTGGACCTGGTCGAGGAACCGGAAGCGACCGTGCTGGCGGCGGTGAACCGACCGCGACCGCTTTACGCCGCCGTGCTGGACGATCCGCCCGCCGCCACCGAACGGCCGTTCGAATCGCTGGCCGACATCGCGCGCGCCACGGCGGCCATCCAGCGCGCGGCGGTGGCGCAGGCAATGTTGCTGGGTCTGGGTGTGCGCCCCGAGCACCTGCTTGTCGATGCGCTGCAAGGCGCCACGCCGTCGGACCCATTGGAAATAGACACAGCCTTGCTGGCACGGACGGCGCTGGTGCTGGCGCTGTACCGTGACCAGGAGTCCCCGCCTCCCCTTGCCCTTGCGGCCGTCCCCGAGAGCCCCGAAGAAACGCCCAAGAAGCAGCCGCCGCGAAGTCGGCCCGAAGACCCCGCCAGCTGGGGGTTTCGTCCGCTGACCGCGGACGAGATCGCCGCTTTCGGACGACCGTCGGCCCGAAGGGCGAGAGCGCGGTCCGGTACCGCCACCGCTGGCATCAGATCTGCGAAGAAGCGCGACCCCCGTGCCGACACTGCTGGTTTGGCCGGCGATCCCCTGTCGCTGTCAGACGAATCGCTGACCAAGGCCCGGCAAATCCTGACGCAGGTGAGCCCCCCGCGCATGGAGGCGGTGGCTCAACAGATGGCGGAGCGCTGGCTGCAAACCCTTTCACCCCTCGAACCTGTACTGAGACGCTGAGGCAGCTTCGCGGGCGAGCTTCACCCGGCTTTGCCGGGTGAAGCGAGGGGGGACCGGGGGCATGTGAGCGGCAGCGAACCATGCCCCCGTAAGATGACGGGCGTGGTAGCGTTTCGCGCTCATCATGGCGCGCATCAACACCAACTACTCGAAGCTTCAGGCAGGCTACCTTTTTCCGGAGATTGGCAAGCGCGTCCGGGCCTTCGCGGCCGAGAATCCGACAGCCAAGATCATTCGTCTGGGCATCGGGGACGTGGTGTTGCCCCTGCCCCTGCCCATCGTCGACGCGTTGAAGGCCGGCGCTGACGAGCTGGCACGCAAGGAAACCTTCAAAGGGTACGGGCCCGAGCAGGGCTATGACTTTCTGCTGACGGCGATCTCCGAGCACTACCGCGGGCAAGGAGCGGTGGTGGCCCCCGACGAGATCTTCGTCTCGGATGGGTCGAAGTGCGACACCGCCAACGTGCAGGAGATCTTTGC
>JBDSME010000315.1:0-3432 GCA_039916065.1 Polyangia bacterium | reverse complement strand
TGCGGATAGTCGACCAGCTTGCCTTCGTAGTTGCGTAAGGTCCATTTGTCGCGGCCGCGCGCCACCACGTAGTCGGGCCCGATGTTCACCTTACCCATGCCGCTTGGCGTATCGATCACCAGGTGGGGTACGGCCAGGCCTGAAATCCAGCCGCGCAGGTTCTGCATGATCTCGATGCCCGTCTCCACCGAGGTGCGCAGGTGCGAGGTCCCCGCCGCCACGTCGCCCTGAAACAGGTAGTAGGGGCGCACGCGCGCCTTGAGCAGCTCCGTGAACAGCCGGCGAATCACCCGCGTCGACGAGTTCACGCCGCGCAGCAACACCGTCTGGTTTCCCAGCGGAATTCCGGCGTCCGCCAGCCGCTCGCAGGCCGCGCGGGCCAGGGGCGTCAGCTCCTTGGGGTGGTTGAAGTGCGTGTTGATGTAAAGGGGATGATAGCGGCGCAGCATGGCGCACAGCTCGTCGTCCACGCGCATCGGCAAGACCACCGGAACCCGGGTTCCGATGCGGATGATCTCCACGTGCGGAATGGCCCGCACCGCCGCCACGATCTCTTCCAACCGGTCGGTGGACAGCGTCAGCGGGTCGCCGCCCGAGATCAGCACGTCGCGAATGGCGGGCGTGCGACGGATGTAGGCGATGGCCTCGGCCAGATCGGCACGCGAGATGGGCGATTCTTCCTGTCCCACCAGCCGCCGGCGGTTGCAGTGCCGGCAATAGATGGCGCACCGATCGATGGCCAGCAACAGGCAGCGATCCGGGTAACGGTGAAAGATCCCGGTGGCTGGCGAATGTGCGTCTTCTCCCAGCGGATCGGCCAGATCCCCTTCCTCGAACACCAGCTCGCGTGAACGCGGAATCACCTGCATGCGCACCGGGCAGTGGGGATGTTCGCGATCGATGAGGGAGAAGTAGTAGGGCGTGATGCCCACGCGAAACAAGCCAGGCGCGGCGTCCATGGCCACCGACTCGTCTTCGGTCAGCGTCAACCGCGCCGCGATGTCTTCCTTGGTCGACAGCCGGTGGCGAAGCTGCCAGCGCCAGTCGTCGCTGCTGCCGGCGGGCAATACGGCGGGCGGAGGGGCGACCGCCGTCGCCGCCTGCTCGTCGTGAATGCCGCATGCAGCGGGCGCGGGCGCGGCCGGTTGCGTCGACAGCACGGGAAGCTTGCGGAGCGAGGTCGTGATTGTCATGGGCTGGGCGTGGGGGTGTTCCGGATCAGGGCAGCTTGGGGGCGATCGCGCCGGCCGCTGGCGGCGCCGTGGCGGCGGCGGCCGGACGGGCCGCGGGCGCCCCCCGGCCCAGCCGCTTCACGAAGCCGGACAGCGATTGAATCTTCGGGGGCGACAGCAGAGCCCCGAAGGCGGGCATCTGATTCTTCCCGGCCATGATGGTGCGCGCGATGTCATCCGTGCTGGCCTTGGCCTGAAACGTGGCATCGGAAAAGTCGCGCACCGGCAGCGTCTTTTTCAGCTCCGGATCGCCACGGCCATCGGCACCGTGGCAGCGCGCGCACATCTGCGCATAAAGCGCCGCCGGCTCCACTGGCAAGGCCGGGCCCGGATCATCCCCCGGCGACGAGCAGCCAGTGGCCGCGAACGTGCCGGCAGTCAGCAACAGTGCTGCCAGCCGGGCTCCAGGTCGCGGCACGGCAAGCATCAACCGGCCGAACCGTTCCCGTGACCTTCAGCCTGACCAGACGACGAAGCTGGCTTTCCGGCTTCCCGTACCACCCCGGGCGAAAAACCAGGCGCCACCTCGGGGGCATACAGCTGTTCGCCCCCCTTCTTGAACTCCGCCGCCTTGGAAGCCAACCCTGCCGCCAGCGCGGCGTCGGTGCTCAACCCTTGCGCCTCGGCATAATCCCGCACGTCCTGGGTGATCTTCATGGAGCAGAAGTGTGGCCCACACATGGAGCAGAAATGGGCGCCCTTGGCGGCGGGGGCGGGCAGCGTCTCGTCGTGAAAATCGCGCGCGGTGTCCGGATCCAGTGAAAGATTGAACTGGTCCTCCCACCGAAATTCGAAGCGCGCCTTCGACAGCGCGTCGTCGCGCCTCTGCGCGCCAGGATGCCCCTTCGCCAGATCGGCCGCGTGGGCGGCGATCTTGTAGGCGATCACGCCGTCCTTGACGTCCTTGCGGTTGGGCAATCCCAGGTGCTCCTTCGGCGTGACGTAGCAGAGCATGGCCGTGCCGAACCAGCCGATCATCGCCGCCCCGATGGCGGAGGTGATGTGGTCGTACCCCGGCGCCGAGTCCGTCACCAGCGGTCCCAGGGTGTAGAACGGCGCCTCATGGCAAAGCGTGAGCTGCTTGTCCATGTTCTCCTTGATCTTGTGCATGGGCACGTGACCCGGGCCTTCGATCATCACCTGCACGTCGTGCTTCCAGGCAACCTGGGTCAGCTCCCCCAGCGTCTCCAGCTCACCGAACTGGGCCTCGTCGTTCGCGTCCGCGATGCATCCGGGCCGCAACCCGTCGCCCAGGCTGAAGGCGACGTCGTACTTCTTCATCACCGCACAGATCTCCTCGAAGTGCGTGTAGAGGAAGTTCTCCTGGTGGTGGGCCAGACACCACTTCGCCATGATGGACCCGCCCCGGGACACGATCCCCGTCAGGCGGCGCGCCGTGAGCGGCACGTACCTGAGCAATACGCCGGCATGAATGGTGAAGTAGTCCACCCCCTGCTCCGCCTGCTCGATCAGCGTGCGCAGGAAGATGTCGATGGTCAGATCTTCCGCTTTGCCGTTGACCTTCTCCAGCGCCTGATAGATCGGCACGGTGCCGATGGGAACCGGCGAGTTGCGGATGATCCATTCTCGGGTCTCGTGGATGTTGCTGCCCGTGGACAGATCCATCACCGTATCCGCGCCCCATTTGACCGACCAGCGCAGCTTGTCCACCTCGTCGGAGATCGATGAGCTCACCGCCGAGTTGCCGATGTTGGAGTTGATCTTCACCAGGAAGTTGCGCCCGATGATCATGGGCTCGGACTCGGGGTGGCGGCGGTTGGCCGGAATGATGGCGCGCCCCCGGGCCACCTCGTCGCGCACGAATTCCGGAGAGACCGCCTCGCGCAGCGCCACGAAGCGCATCTCCTCCGTGATCTCCCCCAGCCGCGCATAGTGCATCTGGCTGAAGTTCTGATCACCGCGGGCGATGCGGCGGTCGATCCAGGGCTGACGCAGCTTGGGCAAGCCCTGGTGGGGGTCGACGCCGCGCGGCCCGAAGGTGTCATACACGTCCAGCGGTGGCTCGTCGCCGCCGACGTGAATGCGGCGCATCGGCACGCGAATCTCGCCGGTGGCGTCCTCCACGAACACGCGCTCGGACGCTGGAAAATCGGTCAGGGGCGCCAGCCCTTCCACCGGATCCGTGCCGATGGTCTTCAATCCCCGGCGCTTCCCCGCGGGTTCGACGGCGGCGGCTACC
>JBDSME010000314.1:0-5993 GCA_039916065.1 Polyangia bacterium | reverse complement strand
TGTGCCCACCAAATTTCATGAACAGCAGACAGTTCACGGTCAACGAGAACACGTGATAGAGGGGCAGCGGGGTCATGATGACCTCCTGGCCTTCCTCCAGGCGGAACGACATCCAGGCCGCGGCCTGTTCCAGGTTGGCGACGATATTGCGGTGGGTGAGCATCGCGCCCTTGGCCACGCCGGTGGTTCCGCCGGTGTATTGCAAGAAGGCCAGGTCCTGGCCGTTGATGGTGACGTCGCTGACCACCTGGTGCTGGGCACCGCGCGCCAGCGCATCACGGAAGGCGATCGCGCCCGGCAATTGGTACGCCGGCACCAGCTTCTTCAAGTACTTCACGGCGGCATTCACCATGATGCGCTTGGGACCCGGGAACAGATCCCCCAGCTCGGTGACGATCACCTGGGGACCTTCGCCCCCCGCCGAGATCTCCTTCATTGCCGTCTGAAGCTGGCTGGCGAAGTTGGCCAGTATCACGATGGCCTTTACCCCGGCGTCGCGGTACTGATGTTCCATCTCGCGCGGGGTGTAAAGCGGGTTGGTGTTCACCACCACCAACCCCGCGCGCAGCGCCCCGAACAACGCCACGGGGTACTGCAGGACGTTGGGCATCTGCAGCCCGATGCGATCCCCCTTCGCCAGACCGAGGTCCTTCTGCAAGAAGGCGGAAAACTGGCCGCTCAACCGGAAGAGATCGCTGTAGGTCAGGGTCACGCCCATGTTGGTGAAGCAGGGCCTGTCCTGGAATCGCCCACACGCCTCGTGGAAGGCGTGCACCACCGAGGCATACCGGTCCGGGTCGATGTCCGCGGGAACTTCGGGCGGGTAACTCTTCAGCCAGGGTCGCTCGTCCATCAATCACCCCACTCCTGTATTCCCTCGTCAGCCATACCCCAGGATCACATGACCAAGCGCCGCCTGTCCACGAGGCGGCGGCACCCGCCCGCGCGCACCATCGACGGGTCGCCAGGTTGACTAGTGTTCTATATGTGTATATCACTAGGCTGGTGTTCCTCCCGGTCGATCCTCAGTCAGGCCTGCCGGTGTACCGGCAGATCATCGACCAGGTCCGCCGCACCGTCGTGGCCGGCGATCTGCGACCGGGCGAGAAGCTGCCCTCGATCCGGGAGCTGGCCGCGTTGCTGCAGCTGAACCCTCTGACCGTGGGCAAGGCTTACGGCGAGCTGGAGCGCAGCGGACTCATTGAAATGCGCAAGGGAATGGGGATGTACGTTCGACTGCAACCCGAGGTACCACGCGGCCGTCATGACGCCGCGCCCGCAGGCGTGACCCAGGCGGCGCGACGCCTGGTGCTGGAGTCCGCGCAAGCAGGGTTGACCCGCAATCAGACCGTTCGCACAGTCGAGGAGTGCTGGCGCGAGCTGATCCAGCGAACAGCGAATGAAGAAAGGAAGTCGCGATGAACGCCCCGGTCGTTCAATTCTCTGAAGTTTCGAAGAGATTCGCCGCAGTGCACGCCCTGAAGGGATTGACCTTCGACCTGCCAGCGGGCGGGGTGGTCGGACTGCTGGGACGAAATGGCGCCGGAAAGTCCACCGCGCTGCGGACTCTGGTCGGTTTGTATGCCCCCGATACCGGCAGCGTTCGCGTCCTCGGGCGCGATCCCCTGACCTTCGACGTGGCCATTCGGCGCAGGATTGGTTATCTGTCGGATGACGGCGTCCCCTTCCCGGCGGCGACCGGCAAGGCGCTGCTCCGCCTGTGCGCGCCGCTTTACCCGTCGTGGAGCCGCGCGCTGGAAGACCAGATGCTAGCTCGCTTTCACATCGATCCCCGCCGCAAGTTGAAGGAACTTTCCCTGGGACAGCAGCGAGCGGTGGCGCTGTTGTTGGCGCTCTGCCCCCAGCCTGAGTTGCTGATTCTCGATGAACCCGCGGCCAACCTCGATCCGGTCCTGCGCCGCGAGTTCCTGGACACCGTCCTCTCCCTGGTCGCCACGGAACAGCGCACGGTGATCCTGTCCAGCCACGTGCTATCCGACATCGAGCGGATCGCCGATCGGGTGATGATCTTGCACCACGGGCAACTACTGCTGAACAGCCCCCTCGACGACCTGAAGGAAAATGCGCGCCGGCTGCGCTTCGTATTCCCCGCTGCACCACCAGAACGGCTCCCCCTGCCGGGAGCTTTCGCCGTACGCCGCTCTGGACGGGAATTGCTCACCACGGTGATGGAATTCGACGAGGCGACCGTCACACGACTGGCCTCGACCCTGGGCGCGCGCGTCGAGGCCACCCCTGTGAAACTGGATGAGCTTTTCATCGACCTTGTCGGTGATGGGTCAGAACATGCGTCGGCGGCGGCCTGACATGACCACCATGGCAGCGCATTCCGCCGACCGCCCCGGTTGTCCGTCTTTCCTGACCGTGTTGCCGCTCGCGCTGCGGAGTATTTCCTGGACCAGTTCCCGGCCAATGATGGCGCCCATATCCATTCTGGCGTCGTTGATGGTGATGACTATCGCGGCGCGACCGGTCATTCCCTTGTCCGCGATGTTCACCCTGGCCCTGCCGTTGCTGGCTTGGCTGGCCTGGGGATTGGAGAACACCTCCGTGAATGCCCTGGCGTTCCTGAAGACGCTGCCCATCGCCTTCTCCCCCAAATCGTTGGTCTTGGCGCCGCTTTGCACGGTGGCGATGTTGGTGGTTGCCGTCACGCGACTCGCCCTTCCCTTCGGCATCGCCGATGCTGCGTTGGTCCTGGCACTGTCCTGGTGGGCCTTCGTCGCTGGACGTTGGCTCGCTCCGCGGCGACCCTGGCTGGCCGCCCTGGCGCTTCCGCTCGGTTGCTGGTTGCCAATGGTGCCCGCTGCATTCGCGCAGCAAAGAGGCGGCGACTGGGCTGCCGCCGGGATCTGTGCGATCTTCGCCATGGGCGGCCTCCTCATCTCGCCGCGTGATCAGACCGATCGGCTCCTGACGGGTTGGTCCAGACGGCGGCATGGGCGGTCGCTTCCGTCAACCGCTTCCATTGCCGTCATCGGGTCAAACTTCCGCGCACGAAGCGCCAACTTCTTCACTACCGCGTGGCGGGTCTGGATGCTCACCACGCCACGCCGCTTTCGATACCTGTTGATTGTGATAGTCGTTACGGGTCTGGTGGCGGAACTCGCCAGTTTTCCGCTGGTCTCGGCAGCCTATATGCAGGTGCCGATGCTGCTCGGATTTACGGTGGCGCCGTCAAAAGGGACCGTCGCTTTCTTGACCACCAGACCGCTCAGTCGTCTCCATCTGGTCACGGCGACGCTGGTCCCTGCAGGGCTTTTGGTGATGGCGCTCCAGCTCTCGTGGTTGGCAGCGGTGCGCCCCGCATTTTTCATCGGACCTGAAGCCACTGCGATCTTCTCGCATGGGGTGCGCCCGGCAGAGACGCTCCACTTCCTGCGCCAGACGGTAGGTGCGACGTTCTTACCGACTCGGTTGCCCTCCGCCGGATTGCCCGCGGAGTCGTGGCCAGGTCTGCGCGCGTTGCTGCAACAGCATGTGGTCAGGGTGGCGTTGCTGTGTATCGCCCTGGCGTACTCTATCGCCGGAACGTCCCTGGGGTGGTCGTTCAGGACGGAATGGGGATGGCGCCCGTGGGGTTGGCGCGTCCTCCTGGTTCCGTGCACACTCGCCGGCGTGCTTCCCTGTTTGCCCAGAATAGGGAACTGGCGCTTTCCGTGGCCGCCCGCCCCTCTCTGGCTGGCAGCCTGCCTGGCGCTGGCCGCCGTCATTTCCGCGGTGGCGCACCACTTCGGCCCACCAGGGCGTCACGGGCGCTGACGAATCGGGTCCGCACGACGGGAGCTGCGCCTTGAGCGCAGGCTTCCGGAAGGGCAGCCCCGTCGACATTGAGTCGTTGGTCGGGCTCGACAACGTGGTCACGTGTCTGCCCGTGATCCAGGAGGTTCTCCAGGGATTCCGTGATGAGAACGCCTTCCGATGCGCGCGTGACAGCATGAATGCTTTCCCCATCGTTGAATCCCCTTTCGGCGCCGAGGTCTTCAGCGACGCGGTGAACCTGTACAGGCTCGCACGACGCGCCGGACTGACGGTACGGTCCTCAGTCGACTGTCTGATCGCCGCCTGCGCTCTTCGCCACGATCTGGAGGTGCTCCATCGGGATAGGGATTTTGCAGCTCTGGCATCCGTCTCGGGCCTGAGGGCCCGCAACGGCTGAGGCCATCGCACCGTCCCCTCAATCCTTGAAGTCCACCACCACGGCACCATGGTCGCTGGTGCCTGAATCGCGCAACACCCGGAATGACGTCGCGCGCTCGGCCAGTATCCCGTTCGCCAGCACGTAATCCAGCCTCCACCCCAGGTTGCGCTGGCGCAGGTTGCGCCAGGGCGCCCACCAGGTGAACAGCGCGCCATTGTGCGGGTCCAGGTCTCGGGTCACATCGCGCAGCCCACCCGCTTCCAGCAGCTGCTCGAACAACGCCCGCTCTTCGGGCCGCTGGCCGATCGCCCGCGGGTTGCGGTCATCCACGTGGACGTCCCGCTCCGTGCGGGCCACGTTCAGATCGCCGCACAGCACCAGGGAACGGCCGATGGCCCGCGCAGAAACGACGTACGCTTGCAGCGCCCGCAAGAACCCAATTTTTCCGACGAAGTCCCGCCCTCCGTTGGGAACATAGATCGAGGCCACCGAGAGCGGCCCGATGTCGGCGATCACGATGCGGGTCTGGTGATCAAACTCGGGGTGCCAGAACGTAGGCTTGTCCGGGGCGTACTCCTTGCGTACGTGCAGGCTGACGCCGGAGTATCCCTTGGTCCCGTGCCAGTAACACCAGTAACCTGGCAAAGCCAACGCTTCGGGTATCTGAGCCGACGTTGCCTTCAACTCCTGCAGGCAGAGGATGTCAGGCTGTTCACTCTCGACGAACGCCGCCACCTCGGCCTGACGCGCCCGGATTCCGTTGACGTTCCAGGTCGCGAGCCTCATTCAGCAGGCGAGGTTGGTTCAGAGGATTAGCGCAGATACTTCGCCAGACCGAGGTTCTGCGTCTTGATCGCGCCCGCGACCAGCGCCGCGAGCTTGTCGGCGCCAGCAGGGTTCGTATGCGTGACGTCCGAACCAAGAGCGTGGAACTTCAAGGCGGCGCTCGACGAACCGAGCGAGTTGTACCATTCGACCGAGAGCGCGGTCAGATCGATATAGGCACACCCCTTCGCCGCGGCGGCCGCCTTCGCCGCCGCCGCATGGAGGCTCGATTGACCGCTGACCGTCGACCCGCTGAACTGAGCGCGCGCCGGAGGTGAGATCAGGACCGGCGTGACGTTGGCCGCCTGCGCATCTGCCACGAATTTCTCCAGGTTCGCTTGCACCTGGGCGTCGGTGGCGGTCTTGTCGTTGTGCCCAAACTGAATGAACGCCCAGTCGCCCGCCTTCCACTTGGCCTTGATCTGACCCCACAAGCTTCCATAAAACGAGGCTGAACTGGCGCCGCTGTTGGCATAGTTCGCGATGCCAACCGGTGCCTTGAAGTACTGCGGCAGCATTTGTCCCCAGCCGGAGTACGAAGTCCCTGTCTGGTCGCAGGTCGTGGAGTCGCTGGCGATGTACACCATCACCGGCTTGGTAGCGGTGGTGGCGAGCGCGTAGCCGATTCCAGTGACCTTCAGTCCCGCGGGCCCCGAGAAGAACAGGTCGAGCCCGGAGTATCCGACCGGTCCACCAGAGTGGTCCGGTTGTCCTTCCATGCCCCGCACATTGACGACCAAGTCGTACCTGGTCGACGCCGCCCCTTGGGCGAGCAGGCCCCGGTCTGACTCCGCACTGACATACACAGGACCGACGGGCCCAAGTTGCACCGACACCAGATAGTCTCCCGCCGCCGCGGTGGCATCAGCGGGCGGTGGTGGGCTCTCGGACTTGTTGTACGTGGTCCCGCCAAAGAGGCATTGAATGCACGTGGGGCCCGAACCCCCGCCCGGACAATAACTCCCCGACATGGGAACCGTCGTGCATTTCGCGGCAGTTTCCGCGG
>JBDSME010000313.1:0-3525 GCA_039916065.1 Polyangia bacterium | reverse complement strand
CGGGTGAGCTGATCGCGCGTGGACCGCAGGTGATGCGCGGGTACTGGAACAAGCCCGAGGAGACCGCCGGGATGCTGCGCGACGGCTGGTTGTGGACCGGCGACATCGCCCAGGTGGACGAAGCCGGCTTCTTCAAAATCGTCGATCGGAAGAAGGACATGATCCTGGTGTCCGGCTTCAACGTCTACCCCAACGAGGTGGAAGAGGTGGTGGCGCAACACCCCGCCGTGGCCGAGGTGGGGGCCATCGGCGTCCCCGACGAAAAGTCCGGCGAGGTGGTGAAAGTGGTGGTGGTCTTGCGGCCGGGGATGTCGGTCACCGCCGAGGAGCTGATCCAGTTCTGCCGCACCAGCCTGGCGGCCTACAAACTCCCCCGCCACGTGGAGTTCCGCACCGAGTTGCCCAAGACCAACGTAGGCAAGGTCTTGCGCCGCGCCCTGCGATAACTGGCGGAGGCCCTCGGTCAGCTAGCGGGGGCGGCGCGGCGGATGAGGTCTACGAGCTCCTCGGTGCCCAGAGAGGCGGCGATGTCGGTGCCTTCCAGGACGGCGCTGGCCAGGGCGCGCTTGGCGGCGTGAAGACTCAGCACGGCCTCTTCGATCGTTCCGCGTGCCACCAGCCGCACGGCGGTGACAGGACGCTGCTGCCCCATGCGGTGAGCGCGCGCGGTCGCCTGGTCTTCGACGGCCGGATTCCACCAGGGATCCAGGTGAATGACCGTATCGGCGGCGGTGAGGTTCAGCCCAAAACCTCCCGCCTTCAGGGAGATGAGAAAGACATCGCCTTCGCCCGCCTGGAACGCGGCGATGCGTTTTTCCCGCGCCTCGGCGGGCGTGGTGCCGTCGAGGACCAGCACCCGAAAACCGTGCTGGGTGAGGCGTGGCTCCAGCAGGTCCAGGAAGCTGCGGAACTGGCTGAACACCAGCGCCTTGTGGCCGTCTTCGCGGAGCTCATCGAGCAGGCGCACCAGGTACGTCGCCTTGGTAGACCCGGCGTGGGTCCGCGGGTACACCAGCCGGGGGTGACAGCAGAGCTGTCGCAGGCGGGTCAGCGCCGCCAGCAACACGAATCGCAGGTCTTGCCCATCACGATCCGGATCCTTTTTCTTGCTGGCGATCTCTTCCAGCGTCGCCAGCCGCAGCTCCTCGTACAGCTTCTGCTCCTCGTCCGACAAGGAGATCGTCTTGACGATCTCCGTGCGCGGGGGCAGGTCGCGCGCCACCTCCGATTTCATGCGCCGCAACATGAAGGGATGCAGCAGAGCAGATAGCGACTTGCGGCGCGCCTGATCGCCGAATTTTTCGATGGGGACGGCGTAACGCCCCCTGAACTGCTCCCAGCTTCCCAGCAGGCCCGGGGAGATCACGCGCAGCAGGCTCCACAGCTCGCCAAGGTGGTTCTCGATGGGCGTTCCCGTCAGACCCAGCCGCCAATCCGCGTTCAGACCGCGCAGGGCCTTGGCGCGCTCGGTGCTTGCGTTCTTGATTGCCTGCGCCTCGTCCAGCACCAGGGAGGCGAACCGATGGCGCGCCAGTCCCTCCGCGTCCAGGGTGGCGATGGCGTAGCTGGTGACCACCAGATCGCCCGGGCCGAGCCCGTTCAAACTGGTCTCCCGGCCGGCGCCGCGATAGAGGCGCACCTTCAACGCCGGCACGAACCGCGCCGCCTCGTCCACCCAGTTGCCGACCACCGACTTCGGTGCCACCACCAGGGCCGGCCCCTCGGACGCGCGATGGAGCAGCAGCCCCAGTGTCTGGATGGTCTTCCCCAGTCCCATCTCGTCGGCCAGGATGGCCCCCGCCCCCCAGTGCGAAAGGCGGGTCATCCACTCCACACCCGCCTTCTGGTAGGGCCGCAGCTGCTTCTCCAGCTCGGCGGTGAGCCGCGGCGTCAGATCGGCGCCCTCCCGCATGCGGCGGCGCAGGGCCGCGAAACCAGCGCTGGCCTCGAGCTGCGCCTCCGCCTCCACCAGCCCCATCAGGGCGTCGTGGGCCACGGACGAGATCTGCAGGTTGTCACCGTGTGCGAACACCGCGCCCTCGGCGCGCGCCAGCGCATCGCGCAGGGTCTGCTCGATGCGCACAAATCCATGGCTGCCCACCCGCACGTAGCGCCGCTCCTCGCGGATGGCTGCGAGCAGATCGGCCAGCGGCACCAGCTCCGCTTCCGGGCCGCCGCCGGGCTTCTTTCCTTTTCCCGCGCGCTTGACCGCTGCTCCCCCCTCCAGGCCAAACCAGTCGCGGCGGTCAGCGACCTTCATGCGCATGTCGCCGCGCCCGACGCTGCCCAGCGCAATCAAGCGCTGATCATCGGCCCACTCCACGACTACGGCGGGGGCGGCGGTGGCGTCGGCGTCGGGATGTCCCGCGGCGACCGCGGCCACGTCGTTCTTCGGTGTACCAGCCGTTTCACCGAGATCGTCGGCGGCGCGATTCGGGACATCCCCGCTCGCCTCGCTCAATTCCTTGAGCGAATCCACAAGCTGCAACGCGGGGTCACCTTCGCCCACCCGCCAACACCAGGCCTCCACCTCTTCGCCGCCGCCCAGACCAAGGCGTTCGGTCAGGGCATGGCCCTGCTGGCGCTCCATCTGTGGGTCACGCCGGGCCCCGTGGCGGTCACGGCCCTGTCCTTCCAGCACCAGCACCGGTCCCTCGCCCGGCGGGAACACCGGGCCCAGCTTCACCGGGCGCACGCGCAGGCGGAGCTGAACGGCTCCCGAACCCAGCAATTCCAGGCGCGCCACCAGTCGCCCGTCCGCTGGGCCGATGGTGCGCGTCCAGTGTGACGGAAAATCGATGTCCACTGCTTCCTGAAGCGACTCCAGGCGCGTGGCCAGCGCATCGTGAGCGTCGGCGGGAAACTGTGCCGGCGCCAGCGCCAGGGCGTGCACCACGGCGGCGGCCTGGGGCGTGATCTGCGCCAGCAGGATCTGCGGCGGCTGCCCGGGGGGACGGTGCACACACACCACGTGTTCCTCGCTGGCCAGCGCGTTGTCTGCCTGCGTGGGCGACAGAGAAACGCCCAGCAATTCAAAAAACGGGGTGACGCCGCCGTCAGTGGCGGTCGCGAAGCGCAGGCGCATTCGCCCCTGCCGGAGCTCCAGACGACTCTCCGCCAAGGTGGCCCGCACCGGCGCCGGCGCACGGTCCTGCGCCAGCGGCCCGCGATCGACGGTGTCCAGGAAAACGGCCGGATGATCGATCAGCGCACGCAAGATGCCAAAGAGGTGCGCCCCCGTGAGCCGGCCCCAACTTCGTCCCCCGTGCGCCTCACGGGCGAACCGATCCTCGTAGGCCTGGTAGGCCCGGCGTTCCACAGGTGTCAACCCGGACCGACCCGGCAGATTGAACCACTCCAGCCGGCTGCCCTTCGAGAACATGCCGCCGCGCCCCCGTTTCTGGATGACCGGCTCCACATTGAGGCGCAAATTGACACGATCGTCCGCATGGGCCGTCACCCGGAAAGCGACCCGGGTCTCGGCGCCGTCGCCGTCCATTGTGGACCGCCCTCTGCCGGCGAAGC